>JAURFZ010000007.1 GCA_030834045.1 Burkholderiales bacterium | reverse complement strand
GAGGCCACCTATTGCATCGAGCGGTAATCTGCCTGCTCGTGCCGCGAAATAGCCAAGAAAGACCAGCCCGAAGAAAGGGGCCGTAACAAGAAAGACCGAGCCCAGAGCGTTCTAGCCTTTAACGAGGAAGGCCGAGCGCCTAATACTTTGTGGTTAGAAAATCGACAATCGCAAGCAGAATTCCACCAAGCAGAATGAGCAAGATATCGAGCTGCTGTACCTTAAAGACGTAGGGCGCGAAAAAGGCTACAAGCAGCGTTAAACCAATAAAACCCGCCAGGCGTTCCACCTTCATAGATCAGCTTTCTGTTGCAATTGAATTAACTAACCAGCGTGCTGACCGTAACAGCCGAGCATCGTCTTGGGCCTTACCAATGGCCTGGACACCCAAAGGAAGGCCATTGTCGAGTCGAAAGAGAGGGAGGTTAAGGCTGGGAAGATGGGCGAACGTCCAGACCGTCTGCATAATGGGGTCGCCCGTGCTTTCAAGTCCCTCGGGGGCGGCTCCAAGAGCAGCTGGAGTCAGAATGGCATCGAAGTAATCGAAAAACTCATCAAATGCAGCGGCAACATGCGGGATGCGGTCCTTTGCAAGTAGGTATTCGGTGGTCGTTACAGAACGTGCCCGATCGAGCCTATCTTTAAGCGCCTGGCTCAAGCCATCAGGATTCATACGAAGCTCGCGCTGCAAAGAAAAAAGTAGTTCCGCTTCATTAATGGACGCGTGCCAGCGGACGGCCTCCTCGACAACGACTGGTAATTCGGCCCAGACAATGCTGTCGTTGGATGCAACAAAGGCCTCGTAGACCTCTCGGGCCTGTGGATCGACCTTATCCCACCAGGGTGTCTTCACAAAACAAAACTTAGGGGGAAGTGGCGGTTCAGTTCGGCAGATGTCGAGCAACTGCTGTGGACTTCGTCGGCTTGTCCCTGTGTCAATACCGTCATCGCCCGAAATAACCTGGGCAACCAAGGCCAAGTCTTCGATTGACCGGGCGAAGACGCCGATCTGATCAAGCGACGGCGACTGAGGGAGCATCCCCGTACGGGGGATCACACCGAATGAGGGTTTGAATCCATAGACCCCGCAGTAGGAGGCAGGCCGAATAACGGACCCATTGGTCTGGCTGCCAATAGCGACAGGCACCATACCCGCAGCAACCGCGGCAGCGGAGCCACTTGAGGAGCCCCCGGGGGTATGCCCAAGATTGTGTGGGTTACGGGTTGCCCCTGGCACGAAGGTCGCGAACTCCGTTGTGACCGTCTTGCCGAAAATGACTGCACCGGCATGCTTAAGACGACGTACAAGACTGGCATCGACCACTGAATAACGACCCTTGTGAATGGCACTTCCGAAACAGGTGGGGTAGTCGATGGTGTCGATAATGTCTTTGATGCCGATGGGAACACCGTACAAAGAACCCAAGGGCTGAGGCTGCGATCTTAAGGCCGTTAAATCAGCGGCCTGGCCGGCGACAACCTCTTTATCGAATGCACAGAACGCATTGACCTGGGTGTCAAGGTCGGCAACGAATTCCCAGTGGTCTGAGAGGAAAGGCTCAACCTGAGTCTCGCCGCTTACCAACGACGCATGAAGGTCAAGGGCTGTTAGTTCGGTGACCGAGACGGTTGCCATGAAGGCCTACATACCTTTGAAGATATTGGGGTTGACAACCGAAGCGTCGTTGGGGTCAAACGGAATCTCAACAGCCTGGTTGAACAACACATCCGGCAGATAGGTTACAACCGATGGGTAGAGGTAGGTAATGGCAAGCGTTAACAGCACCATACCAACGAATGGGAAGCAGCCTTTGAAGATTGTCCAAAGCTCCAAGCCTTTGGGTGCAACCCCTTTTAGATAATAGGCCGACATGGCCATTGGCGGGGTCAAGAACGACGTTTGAAGGTTAATTGCGATAAGGATTCCAAAGAGGATGGGATCAACCCCAAATAACGGCAGCAGAGGTAAGAAGATCGGAACGAAGATGATAATAATTTCGCTCCATTCCAATGGCCAGCCCAGAATAAAGATGATGAGCTGTGCGAGAAGTAGAAACTGCACCGGGGAGAGATCAAGCCCAAGCATGAGGTCCTTGACCAAATGCTCACCACCCAGGTACGAGAAAACAGAGGAGAAGGTAGCAGCACCTACAAACAAGAAGCAGACCATGGCAGATGTTCGCGCAGTTAGGTAAACCGACTCACGCAGACGCTCCCAGGTAAAAGCCTTGTAAACAACTGCCAGAATAATGCCTCCGAGAGCCCCCATGGCTGCGGCCTCACTTGGCGTCGCAAGCCCAAACAGAATGGAGCCAAGCACGGCAAGAATAAGTGCAGCAAGGGGTACGAAGGCCTGAAAAACAAGCAGGAGGCTTTTAAAAATTCCATAGTCCACCGCGTCTTTAGGCTTTGGGCAGAGCGACGGGTTGATAATCGCCCGAGCAATTACATAGACCACATAAAAGCCCGCAAGCATGAAACCTGGAATGAGCGCAGCCGCATAAAGCTTCACGACCGAGACACTGGCCGTGGCGGCGTAGACGATAAGAAGGATGGAAGGCGGAATAAGAATACCCAATGTGCCACCCGCCGTAATGACCCCGCTGGAGAGTTTTTGGTCGTAACCCGCTTTCAACATCGAAGGCAGCGCAATAAGACCCATGAGCGTGACCACGGCTCCCACGATGCCTGTTGCCGTAGCAAAAAGCGCACAGGTGATTAAGGCGGCCACCGCCATCGAACCGGGCAGAAACCGCAGCCCAATCTGCAGACTAAAAAACAGCTTATCTAGAATGTTCGCGCGCTCAATGATGTAACCCATAAACAAAAAAAGCGGCACCGAAATAAGTACGTCATTGTTCATGACGCTAAAGGTATTTTGGGTAAAGAGATAAAAAATGCGGTTATCCCAGAAGGCGGTGCTGTAGTCGAAGTAGGCGTAGGCACCAAAGCTTAGGCCCATCGCCATGAGGGTGAAGGCAATAGGAAAGCCTAAGAAAATAAAACCAATAAAAAGGCCCAGCATGACCAGGGCGATAAGGGGATCACTCACGCGCGAGCCTCCGGGGCAATCACATCCCCATCTTTATGTACATGCTGTTTCACTAAAACAACCTCCAACTCTTCAACATCGCCTGAGCGTGCCGGCCAGACGCCTGTTTTAATACAAAGAATGCAACGCATCACCTCGGCAATACCCGCCATGAGCAGGGTGAGCCCCGAGACGAAAATAATGATCTTCAGCGGCCACACGGGAATACCCGCTGGACTGTTCACACTGGACTCAAGTATGCGCGCCGATTCGAAAGAATAACGCGCCCCTGTGAAGACCATGGCAAAAATAGCGGGAAAGAAGAATAAAAAATAGAGGGCCAGATCGACCTTGGCCTGAGTTACGGCTGACCATTTCCGATAGATAAAATCACCCCGGACATGGGAGCCCCTGGACAAGGCGTAGGCTCCCGACATCATAAAGAGCGCGCCGTAAAGGATGTAGCTCATGTCAAAGGCCCAGACGGTGGGTGCGCCTAGAACATACCGCATAAAGACTTCGAAACAGGTGCTAGCTGTGAGCACCAAAATACACCAGGCAAAGGCGTGGCCAATGGCTTTGCTGAAAATGTCGGTAATACGTATCCAAGACAGCATGGGCAACTCACAAAAACGGGGCTGGAAATAAGAACTGCCGGAGGCTCCGGCAGTTCCCATGAAAGCACCTAGAGACTTAACGGGGAAGTTTTGTCTTTTGTACGTGCTCGTAAGCCATTCTGTAATCGGACTCGTTTGTAAAGTGATAGAAGGCTACACGTTTAGCCCAGGCGTTAAAGGAGTCATTGACTTCCTTAAACATATCCACTTCCTTATCGAGCTTGGCTACGACCTTGTCCCAGGCTGCGAGCTGTGCCTTGTAGACATCTGCACTGGTTCGTGAAACCTGAACCTTATGCTTGACGATAAGCTCCTGGAGGTCCTTGGAGTAGTTGTCATGAGCATGGGCTGTGGAGGCCGTGGAGGCCGCCTCGGCCGCGTACTTAAGGATTGCCTTAAGGTCGGCTGGCAGCGAGTTGTACTTGTCTTTGTTAAAAACAATCTCAAAGAACTCTTGGGCCTGGTGGAACGAGCCCATGGAGTAGTACTTGGCAACGTCTTGAGCGCCAAACCGCATGTCCGAAGTAGGGTTGTTGAACTCAAAGGCATCAATGACGCCACGCTGCATGGCGGGAACAATCTCGCCACCGGGCAATTGGGCAACGGCCATACCGAGTTCTTGCATGAGGTCGGCAGCAAGACCAATGGTTCGGTACTTGAAGCCCTTAAGATCGGCGCCCTTTTGGGGAGGACGATTCTTAAACCAGCCGAGAGGCTGTGAGGGCATGGGGAAGGTGAAGAAGCCCACAACATTAAGGTTAAGCTTAGTAACAAGCTTGTCCCAGAGCTCTTGACCACCGCCACGATAAATCCAGCTAAGACCAATTTCGGGGGTGGCACCATTAACAGGGCCCGTGCCGAACAAGGAGGCTACTTTCGACTTACCGTACCAATAACCCGAAACGTGGTGACCTCCATCAAGTACGCCCTTGCTTACTGCATCAATAATTTCGAAGGGCTTGACCACAGCGCCTGCGGGAAGATATTCGATCTTCAAGCGACCGCCGGCCATCTCGTTGACACGGTTCACATAAAGCTGAGCCATTTCAGAAAAGATGTCGTTTGCGCCCCAAGCACCCTGCATCTTCAGGGTGATGGTGGATCCGCCAGTGGAAACGGCCGGGGCCGCACTGGCAGCTTCTTCTTTCTTACCGCAAGCGGCAAGGGCCGCGGTTGCGGCAACGGCAGTGGCGCCGGTTAACACTTTTCGACGTGAAACAGCGGTTGTGGCAAGCTTCGTCAACGACGAGAGCTCCTTCGTATTTTCCATAAATCCTCCAATTGAACGGGTCTTAAATGATTACTGCCCAACAAGCACTATATAGAAAGTCTGGGCTTTGTTCTGAACAACCGGTCTCGGTAGTTACCCCCAGATGATTCGAGGCCTGCTGATTTTAATGCTTTTCCAGGGTCTCGGAGAGCTTATTTCAACCAGTTTCTCGCTCAGCGTCCCTGGGCCGGTGATCGGCATGGCTTGCCTCCTCGTGGCTTTACTGCTGAGAAAAAAGATCGACACGGATCTGGCAATGGTTTCGGCGTCATTCAGCCAGCATCTCGGGCTTTTGTTCGTGCCCGCAGCTGTGGGGGTGGTTAGCTTTCTTCCCGTTCTCAGCACCCATGGCTGGGCAGTGGCGTTGGTTCTTCTGCTTAGCGTCGCAATCACCATCGTCACAACGGCCCTCGTACTGCGCCTTCTAAGTCCCAAGATCACAGCGGCCGAGTCCGACGAGGGCTCAGGCAAGGCCAAGCCGTTCAAAGGCCGGTAGGCCCTCGGAGCTTGAAAAGCGCGCCATGAACGACCTGCAAGAGATCTGGGTTTACCTATCGGGACTGCCGCTCTTTAGCCTTGTGTTGACCCTTCTCGCCTACGAGATTGGTCTTCGCCTGCACCATTGGTCAGGCCGCCAACCCCTGGTGAACCCCGTTGCGGTTGCGATTCTCATCGTACTGGCCGTCTTGGTCGTGGCCGAGATGCCTTACGAAACCTACTTCGAGGGCGCCCAATTCATTCACTTTCTTCTCGGCACTGCAACCGTATCGCTTGCAGTGCCCATTGCCCAGGGCTGGCGGCTTTTAAAGGGTCGAATTCCCGTTTTGTTAATGGCAACGCTTGCGGGCGGTGCGGTCTCCATTGCCAGCGCCTCGCTCTTGGGGTTGTTGCTTGACCTTCCCGATGCCCTGCTGCTTCCGCTTGTCGCCAAATCGGTTGCTGCGCCCATTGCCATGGGCATTGTGGATGGCACAGGAATATCACCCACGCTTACAGCCATTTACGCCGTTCTAACCGGCATTCTCGGAGCCATTAGCGTCCGTTACTTATTGGACGCCATTGGCATGCGTCAATGGGCCGACCGGGGGTTTGCACTGGGCATTGCCGCCCATGGCATCGGCACCTCGCGCGCCTTTAGCGTCCACCCCGACGCCGGCGCCTTTGCAAGCATTGCCATGGGCCTGCATGGTATTGCAGGGGCTATTCTTATCCCACCCCTTCTGCCCTGGCTAAGAGGGCTGCTCGTTTAGCCTAAGGGCTCGTGGGACGGGCCGGTTGGCCATTGCTGCAAGACGGTCACGCTCAAGAGCCTGAAGTCTCTCCTCTGGAAACGCTGCATCAAGCAACTGCTGCGTGTAGGCGTGTCGCGGGCTGGTCAAGACATGTTCGGTCGCACCGAACTCTACGATTTTGCCGTATTGCATCACTAGGCAACGGTGCGAGATCGATCGTATGACATGAAGGTCGTGCGAGATGAAAAGGTAGGCAAAGCCCTTGGTCTCTTGAAGCATGACAAGCAGCTCAAGAATCTGCTGCTGAATGGAGAGGTCAAGCGCGCTGGTGGGCTCATCAAGAATAATGAGTTCGGGCTCTTGAAGCACCGCCCGTGCAATTGCGATGCGTTGGCGTTGACCGCCCGAAAACTCATGCGGGTAGCGCTGAAGGCCCTCTGGGGAGAGACCAACCTCCGCCATGATCAACTCGCACCGATCGAGCCTTTGCTGCCAGGTGAGTTCCGGCCGGTGAAGCCTCAGGCCCTCTTCAAGAATTTGGCGCACCGTAAGTCGTGGCGACAAGGCACTGTATGGATCTTGGAAAACCGGCTGAAAACGACGCCGCTCTTTCCGCAGCGCTGTGGATCCTAGGCCAAGCAGGTCAACGCCACTTAATTTCACCAGACCCGTCACGCGGGCTTGGACCAGGCGCATCACCGCCATCGCAAGGGTGGTCTTCCCCGAGCCAGACTCACCGACCACGCCAAGGGTCTCGCCCCGCGAGATCACGAAGTTCTCTCGGTGAAGCGCCGTGAATCGCCGCTTTCTAAAAAGACCTGTGGGAATGGCGTAGTCACAGTGAAGCTGACGCACATCAAGGAGAATGTCACGCGGGCCAGGCGCCCCCACAAGTGGGCGGGGCTGGCTCTGCACAAGCCGCTGGGTGTAGGGATGAGAGGGTCGTTGAAAGACCGACTCGGCATCGCCCGTTTCAATAATGCAGCCCGCCTGCATCACGGCAACCCGTGAGGCAAAACGCTTCACGATAGGAAGGTCGTGGGTGATAAGCAAAATGCCCATACCAGTTTCTTCTTGCAGGCTTAATAAAAGCTCTAAGATCTGTTGCCGCAAGCTAACATCAAGTGCCGTTGTGGGCTCATCGGCAATTAAAAGCTCAGGCTGACAGGCCAGGGCCATGGCAATTAAGACCCTCTGCCGCTGGCCCCCAGAGAGTTGATGCGGATAACTGCGCGCTCGCCGACCTGGGTCATCAATACCCACTTTCTGAAGCAGCTCCACAGCCCGCTCGTGGGCCTGAGCCTTCGTAAGACCCTCATGGGTCTCAAGCACCTCGCCCACCTGTCGCCCCACTGTAAGAAGCGGGTTGAGCGCCGACATGGGCTCTTGAAAGACCATGGCGATCTCTTTCCCACGCAGCCTTCGGAGGCGCGTTGGCGACGCACCATGAAGCTCCTCCCCTTTCCACTGAATGGAGCCTCTTAGCTCGACATCCTGCAAAAGACCAAGGGCAGCCAAGGCGGTAATGGTTTTGCCTGAGCCCGACTCGCCAACCAGCGCCACGCGCTCACCCTTGTCGACCGACAAGTTAAGCCCATCAACCGCCCACACAAGGCGCGGGGCTGTAGAGACTGAGAGAGGGTCTGCATCTGGTGGGGTGGATCCCGGGTTGGTCACCGAGGCATGAAAGCGAATGCTGAGCTCTCGAAGCTGAAGAAGGCTTGCCATGGCCTATTGCACCCTTCGCGTATCAAGTGCATCACGCAGGGCCTCACCCACAAAAATCAGAAGCAGCAAAGTGCCTACAAGCACTCCAAAGGTAGGAACCGTGATCCACCAGGCATCAAGATTGTCTTTGCCCTGCGCAAGAAGCTCGCCTAGGCTCGGCGTTGAGGAGGGCACACCAAGGCCAAGAAAGTCGAGGCTTGTAAGCGCAAGAATAGAGGCCGACATCCGAAAAGGTAGAAATGCAATAACAGGTGTCAGGCTGTTGGGAAGCACATGACGAAGAATGATCTGGTCGTGGCGAAGGCCCAGGGCGCGCGCGGCCGTGACATAGTCGAGGCTGCGGTTGCGAAGAAATTCCGCGCGAACGTAATCCGACAGCCCCATCCATCCGAAGAGAGAAAGAATCACTAATAGGATGAGCAGCCCTGGCTCAAAAATAGAAGCCAGAATAATAAGAAGGTAGAGCTCTGGAATGGCACCCCAGACTTCGATGAAACGCTGAAAGAAAAGATCGGTCTTACCCACGAAATAGCCCTGAAGGGCTCCGAAGAAAATGCCCAGCAAGACACCAATTGCCGTGAGCGCAAGACCAAAAAAGACAGACACCCGAAATCCGTAAAGCAGCCTTGCTGCAATGTCGCGGCCTCGATCGTCGGTACCCATCCAGTTCTCTGACGAGGGTGGTGCGGGGTTAGGCTGCGAGGCGAAGTAATTCAGGGTGTCGTAGGAATACTCATTGACTGGATAGAGCGCCCAATTGCCTGGGGCATCAAACTGCTTGCGAATAAAAGGGTCAAGGTAATCGGTTGCCGTTTGAAAATCACCCTCAAAGGTGCTTTCGGGATAGTCGTGAATGAGTGGGAAGTAGAGTTCATTCTGGAAGGAGACCACCAAGGGTCGCTCGTTGGACAAAAGTTCAGCAAAGAGGCTAACGACAACGGCAGCAAGAAAGAGAATAAGACTTACCCGCCCTCGGCGATTCGCCCAAAAACGCCTTGCCGCACGACGCCCCAGGGACTGGCTTGATGGAGTGCCTGCCTCAGAAGCCGTCATTTCTGGCTAGCCTCAAATTGAACCCTGGGATCCACAACCACGTACAAGAGGTCATTAATAAGTTTGGCAACAAGGCCAAGCAGAGAGAAGAAGAAAAGCGTTCCCATTACAACGGGATAGTCTCTTTTCATGACCGCCTCGTAAGACAGCAGGCCAAGACCATCGAGCGAGAAAAGGGTTTCAATAAGAAGCGAGCCCGTAAAGAAGGCGGCCACAAACGCCGCAGGAAATCCCGTCACGATCGGAATCAGGGCATTGCGCAGCACATGCCGCCACAGGACAACCTGCTCATCAAGGCCTTTGGCGCGCGCGGTCAAAACATACTGACGCCGAATTTCCTCAAGCATGGTGTTCTTGGTGAGCATGGTGATGACCGCAAAGCTACCGATGACGAGGCAGGTGAGCGGCAGTGCAAGGTGCCAGAAGTAATCCAAGACCTTGCCAATAAGGCTTAACTGTTCGAAGTCATCGCTGGTCAGACCCCGCAGGGGGAAAATCTGAAAAAAGCTACCTCCCCCAAAAAAGACCAGCATGATGACGCCCAGAACAAACCCGGGAATGGCGTACCCAATAAGAATGGCCAGCGAGGTGTAGAGATCGAAGGAGGACCCATGTCGAACAGCCTTGGAGATACCCAAAGGAATGGAGACCAGATAGGTCAGAAGAAAACTCCAGAGACCAAGACTCGCCGATACGGGAAGCTTCTCTACGATTAATTCCCAGACGCTACGGTTATAAAAAAAACTCGTGCCCAGATCAAAGCTTGCGAAACCAATCACCATATCGACAAACCGTTCAGTGGCCGGTTTGTCAAAGCCATACAGGGCTTTGATCTCCTCGAGCTTTTGCGGATCCACCCCAACGCGACCGCGGTAAACCCCCGAGGCTTGGCCAACATCTCCTGCGGCAGACCCCCCCGGAACGGCAATACCGGTGGCTGAATGATCGCCCTTGAGCATCTGCACCATCTGCTCCACTGGGCCGCCAGGAACAAACTGGACAAGGGTAAAGGTCACAAGAAGAATTCCCAACAGCGTGGGAATCATGAGCAAAAGACGCTTGACGATATAGCCCAGAAGATTGGCGCTCATGGCTTCTCCCACCACCAGGCGGCCATCGCCCAGTCTTCAGAATGGTAGTAAAGAGGTGGCTTCGCTGGTGCGCGAAGGCCACGTCGATAGGCGACTCGATGCACTCTGTTGTGCCAGTGGGGAATGGCGTAATGCCCATGTCGCAGCACCCGATCAAGAAGTCGTGCGGCCGTCACCAGTTCCTCCCGATTACGAACGGCAACGAGATGAGAAATAAGCGCATCGACCCAGGGGCTGGCAACGCCCGCATAGTTGTCGGCGCCCGGCTCTTTTGCGGAGGACGAGGTGAAGCGAAAGAGCATCTCGTTACCTGGGTTCTGGCCCGATAGGTACCAATGCACCATCATGTCGTAGTCATAGTTATCCAGGCGCTTTTTGTACAACGAGGCATCGGAGACTCGGGTTGAGACGCGCACGCCAAGCTTTTCCAGGTTCCTCGCAAAGGGCGCAATCACTCGCTCCCAATTGCGTTGACTAATAAGAATTTCAAACTCAAAGGGCTCTCCACGGGCATTGACCAGGCGCCCATCCCGCAAGGACCAGCCCGCCTCCTGCAGAAGCTTCTTCGCCTCTCGCAGGTTCTGTCGAAGGCCATCGGCTCCCTTCGCAGACGGGGGCTCGGGCACTGGCGTCACTAGCCAGCCCTCCTCCACTTCCAGCCGGCCTTGCTTTGCAAGACGGCGCAGAAGCTCCATCTCGGCCTCATTGGGCAGGCCTGATGCGACAAGCTCTGAGTTGGTGAAGTACGAGTTTGAGCGAATGTACTGGTCGTAGAAGAGTTGCCGGTTCATCCATTCAAAATCCATCGCAAGCGACAGGGCATGCCGAACGCGTACGTCCTGAAAGAGCGGCCTGCGGGTATTAAAGAAAAAGGCTTGAAGCCCAGCACCATTGGAATTGGGAAGCTCTTCCATGACCAGTTCACCCGACTGAAATGGCCGGCCTTTGTACGACCGAGCCCAGTTCTTTGCGGTGTTCTCGTGAATAAAATCGAACTCCCCTGCCTTTAGAGCCTCAAGCCGGGCAAAGACATCTTTGTAATAACGAAAACTAATTCGATCGAAATTAAACTGGTGCCGCCTGGCTGGATGATTCCTCGCCCAGTAATCGTCGCGGCGCTCGTAGACCACCGACTTTCCCATGTCTGCGCGGGCCACCCGGTAGGGGCCCGACCCAACCGGAGACTGCATGAGCCACTGGTCAAAGGGCAGCTCGCCTCCCCAGCTTTTAGAGAAGACCGGCAGGCTCGCCACGGTCATATGAAGCTCACGGTTGCGGCGCAGAAAATTAAACCGGATCGTTCGTTCATCGAGAACCACCGCGTCTTTAACATCGGCCCAATAGTTGCGCCAGATGGGGCTTGCTGCCGGGCTACGAAGGGTGTCAAAGGCAAACTTGACGTCGGCAGCAAGCACGGGCAGGCCATTTGAAAACCGAGCATTGGGCGAGAGCCGAAAGGTCATCGAGAGCTCATCGGGCGCAAGTCGCATCGATTCAGCCAAGAGGCCATACATGGACATTGGCTCATCCAGGCTACCAATGGCAAGCGGCTCAAAGACGAGCTCGGAGATGCCGCGGGCCGCGATCCCCTTCAGGGTAAACGGATTGAGCTTATCGAAACTGCCCATGGCTGCTAGGCGCAGCTCGCCTCCCGGCTTTGCCAGAGGGTCGGTGTAGCTAAAATGAGAAAAGTCTTTGGAATACTTCGGTGTTGCCCCTAAGGCCAGAGAGGTAACAAAGCCACTTTGGAGTTTTGATGCCGCTGAGGGCTCGGTGCCGTAGGCCCGGCTGCCGGGGTAGCAGCTAAGCTGCGTTAGCAGACTCGCGAAAGCGACAGTGGACCACAGCTTTAACGGTTTGCGTAAGAGCACGACCATTGAGACCTTGAAAATTGACGACCAATGGGATGGTAGTGTAGCGAAGTTAGATCAATAACCCGTCAGACAGGAAGAAGCATGTCTTTTCTTCAGAACAAACGAATTCTCATTACAGGGGTGTTATCAAACCGCTCGATTGCCTACGGTGTTGCAAAAGCCTGCCATGCGCAGGGCGCGCAGCTGGCATTTACCTACCAAAATGATCGGTTTGAAGAACGCATTCGAGACCTGGCCAAGGCCTTTGACAGTGCCATTTGCCTGCCTTGCGATGTCTCCGAAGACAGCCAAATTGATGGCCTTGCAGAAAAGCTCGCTGGCCATTGGGCGCAGCTCGACGGCCTGGTGCATGCCATTGCCTTTGCTCCACGGGAGGCCATTGCGGGCGACTTTCTAGAGGGACTAAGCCGTGAGGGCTTCCGAATTGCCCACGATGTCTCAAGCTACAGCCTGCCTGCTCTGGCTAAAGCCTTTAAGCCACTTATGGAAGGTCACGACAGCAGCGTTGTGGCACTTACCTACCACGGGGCCTCAAAGGTTGTACCCGCCTACAACACCATGGGCCTTGCAAAGGCTAGCCTTGAGGCTGCCGTGCGCTACACCGCCGCTAGCCTTGGCCCGCTGGGCGTTCGGGTCAATGGCGTCTCTGCGGGGCCGATTAAAACACTGGCAGCAAGCGGTATTAAAGGCTTTGGCCAGATTCTGTCGATGGTCGAAAAGCAAGCCCCCTTGCGACGCAATGTCTCCATCGAGGAGGTTGGCAACGTCTGCGCCTTCATGCTGTCCGATCTCGCACGCGGCATTACCGGCGAAATTACCTATGTGGACTCGGGCTTCAATATTATGGCGGCCATGGGACCCGAGTCATGAGGCAGTACCACGAGCTCATGCAGCATGTTCTTGAGCATGGCGCAGAAAAGAGTGATCGAACAGGAACCGGCACACGATCTGTCTTTGGTTGGCAGATGCGGTTTAAGCTTGAAGAGGGGTTTCCGCTCATCACCACAAAAAAGCTCCATACCAAAAGCATCATCCATGAACTCTTGTGGTTTCTGCGTGGGGAGACCAACGTCAAAAGCCTCCAGGCAGCCGGTGTTTCCATCTGGGACGAATGGGCCGATTCCCAGGGAGAACTTGGGCCCATCTACGGCCGGCAATGGAGGTCTTGGCCAGCGCCTTCGGCTGCTGACCCCGGCCGAACCATCGACCAGATTCAGAACCTGATGCAGGAACTTAAGACGAACCCCAACTCTCGGCGTCTTATTGTGAATGCCTGGAACGTCAGCCAGCTTGATCAAATGGCCCTTGCCCCTTGCCACACCATGTTCCAGTTCTATGTTGCCAAAGGTAAGCTTTCTTGCCAGCTCTACCAGCGAAGTGCCGATATCTTTCTAGGTGTGCCCTTTAATATTGCAAGCTACGCCCTTCTTACCCACCTGGTTGCAGACCAGTCAGGCTTTGAACCAGGCGACTTCATTTGGACAGGGGGAGACTGCCACCTGTACAACAATCACATCGAGCAGGCCAAGGAACAACTCTCAAGATCCGCATTCCCTCTACCGCGACTCAAACTTAACCGAAGGGCCCAGAATATTTTTAGCTACAGCTTTGAAGATGTCGTTATTGAAGGCTATACGCATCACCCGGCCATCAAGGCCGAGGTGGCGGTTTAGGCGCCATGCAACCGAATCGCCATCCCTGCGATCAGCCACGGCTTGTATTTGTAGCCGCGGTTGCGACGAATGGGTGCATTGGCCGCCATAACGACCTGCCCTGGCACCTACCCGAAGACCTGCAGCACTTTAAGTCTGTGACCCGGGAAGGCACTCTTCTGCTTGGGCGCAAGACCTATGAGTCCATCGTTAAAAGGCTTGGCCGGCCGCTTCCTGGCAGGCACCACCTGGTTCTTAGCCGCAACACAAGCTGGCAACCCCAGCCTGAGCATGCACACCAGGTGCAGCCCGTGCTGAGTATTGAAGAGGCAATAAGGGTTGCCAACAACCGGCTTGCAGACACGCTCTTCGTGATCGGCGGAGCGGAGCTTTACACCGCCACGCAGGCCATGGCCGATACTGCCGAGCTTACCGAGGTTGAGCTCGAGCCCGAGGGCGATGCCTTCCTGCCAGGCTGGGGTCCCAAGGGTTGGGAAAACACCCGCCTCCCAAACTGCAAGGCGGGTGACTGGCAGGTCAGCAAGGCCTCAGGCCTGCGGTACCGTTTTCTGCGTTACTCCAAACCCAAGGTCAACATTAAGCTTGGGGCCGCGGTACTTGTGGCAGGGCTTGCATCTCGGTTTCACGGTCAGCCCAAGGCGTTGCTGGAGAACCAACAGGGTTCCATCCTAAGCCAGACTGTCAAAGCACTTCTTTCGGTAGGGATAGACCAAGTCTGCTTAGTGCACGGCGGACATGCCGGTGCCCTGGTGCCTCTGGTTGATGGACTTAAGGTGCAACATGTTGAAAATCCGGAGCCCAGCGCCGGGCAGGCAAGAAGCCAACAGCTTGGGCTGACGCAGCTTGGTCAGGACCTTGACGGCTATCTGGTCTGCCTGGGTGACCAACCCTTGCTCGACAAAGAAGACCTACGCCGTCTTATTTGTGCCTTTCGCAAGCGCGAGGCGGGTGTGGACATGGTCTACCCTGAGACGCCAAAGGGCGAACCGGGTAACCCTGTAATCGTTACTCCAGCGCTTCGAGACTGGTTTGTCTCTCAGAAGCAAGCCATGCTTGGCAAAGACTGGCGTCAGGCCAATCCCGGCAAAGCCTTGGCGTTTCCAACAACACGGCCTGGGTTCTTTGTTGACATTGATTCGGAAGACGATCTTAAGGCCTTCAATGCAGGCCAGAAGGAACGAAAGAGGCTGACAATGCCTCTAGGCTATGTCTTCCAACGATCGGCCGCCAGGTAGTCCGACGCGCGGTCGCTTACCCAACGCGCCTTGCCATCGGCCTTGCGCTCTTTCTTCCAAAAGGGCGCATTGGTTTTTAGAAAATCCATCACGAATGCGCAGGCCTGCAAGGCCGCCTCACGATGCGCACTTGCGGCGCCCACCCAGACAATTAAATCGGTGGGCGCCAGTGGGCCAACACGGTGAACAACATGAACCGCATGAAGCGGCCAGCGCTCAAGCGCCTGATCGAGAATGCCTTCAATAACCTTCTCGGTCATACCAGGGTAGTGTTCGAGTTCAAGGGTTGTTACATCATCGCCCTCATTAAACTCACGAACCAGGCCAATAAAACTCGCCACCGCCCCAATGGATGGATCGAGCTCGCCACTCTGATTGCAGCGCAGTGCATGCAGGGCCTGCCCAGGGTCAAAGGGCTCGGTCTGGATGCAGACCTTCAGCCTAGGGGCATTCACGGCATTTTCTGGTGAAGAGGCAACGGGCATGGTTTTTTTCTCTAGCCTCCCGTGACCGGCGGAAAGAATGCAAGCTCATCGCCGGGCTGAACCAAGGTCTGGTCATCGACAACCTCTTGATTGACTGCGGCAAGCACGCGTTGCTGAGGTCCCAAAGACTGCTCCCATGCCCCGCCCCTGGCCGCAAGTTCTAAACGAATAACGCCAACCGAGCAAGGCTCGGCCAGCTCAAACGTCTGCTCCGCCAGGCCAAGCTGCTCTCGGATAGAGGCAAAGAACTTAAGTTCGATGAGATGAGACATAAGAGCCTTAATGTAGCAATTAAGTGGGTAAGTAGGAAGCGAAGACTAGAAACGGTAGGGGAAAAAATCAAGCAGATCGCCTGGCGCAACGCATGTGCCTGCAGGCACTCGCACCAGACCATGGGATTGCGCCAAGGACGAGAGAATATGAGAGTCTTGCCGCGCATGGATCTGCAGATGGCCCTGAAGGTCAATGCCTCCCCGAAGAAACTCCTCGCGCGAATCAGGCCTGGGCCAGTGAAAGCCTGCCGGTAGCCTAACCTTTAGTTGCGTGGGCGCGCGTTCACCTTCCAGCCGCCGAACAATAAGCTGCCCGAGTACAAAAAAAGTGACCCAGGCTGAGACAGGATTGCCTGGAAGGCCGACGAAGTAACAGTCTCCGATCTGACCAAAAGCAAAAGGTTTACCGGGCTTCATCGCAAGCTTCCACAGGCTAAGCCGCCCAAGCGCACTGACTGCCGCCTTGACATGGTCTTCCTCGCCCACCGAGACACCGCCGCAGGTGAGAACCAGGTCGTGGCTTTCGCTGGCCTCTGCCAGTGCTTCTCGGGTGAGCTCGGCCTTGTCTTGCAGACACCCAAGGTCGGTCACCTGCAGCCCGAGATGACGAAACCATGCGCGCATCATGGGTCGATTGCTGTCGAAAATTTGCCCTGGCTGAGGCTCTTCTCCGGGCTGAACGAGCTCATCTCCGGTGGAAAAAAGGGCGACACGCGGGCGACAAGTGACATGAACCTGCCCAATTCCTATGGAGGCTAAAAGCCCGACATCGGCCGAACTCAGCCGGTGGCCCGACTCAAAGAGACGCTGACCCGGTTGCAGATCGGCCCCTGATTGCCTTACGAACTGCCCCCTTGCCTCAGGCGGCTTTACGGGCCGGGCAAAAAGCTGGCTTTCACGCTGCTCGGTCTGCATGTCTTCTTGCATCACAACCGTATCGGCCCCAGCAGGAATGGGGGCACCCGTAAAAATTCGCGCCAAAGCCCCGGGGGCAAGCGTAGCGGGACTCGAGCCCGCCGGGATCCGCATGGCCACAGGCAAAAACGAGTGGGACTGAAAGTCATCAAAGCGTCCTGCGTAGCCGTCCATCTGGCTGTTGGCAAAGGCAGGCACAGCCATTGGAGATACTGGGTTTGAGGCAAGCACCCTTCCCGACGCCTGGCTGACTTCGACATACTCGGTGCCCGCAACAAAGCCAATCTCAGCAAGTATCTGTTCAAGCGCCTCGGCAACAGGAGTCACGTCCGCCCCGCCTTAAGAGGCTACCAGGGCATGCTGGCGAATGAATCCCTTGAGGGCCTCAACGTCCTGACCCATAGGCTCGGTGCGCTGCGGACGGCGCTCCATGGCCTGAAGCTCGGCTGACTTGGGAACGGGCTTGTCTAAGGCCTCAAGAATGACCTCCTCGAACTTAACAGGCAAGGCGGTTTCCAGACAGACCATGGGGACCGGTGGACGAAGAAACTGCTGGGCCACAAAAAGGCCGTCGGCCGTATGCGGGTCGACCATACGATTAAAACGGTCGTGAAGCTTACGGATAGTCTCAATCCGGGCAGCATGATGGCTTGCCCCCGAGACCAGACCCGTTTGGGCAATGCCCGACCAGGCCGACGTCCCTGCTAGATGAAACTCTCCCTGGCTTGCAAGCTCCGACCAGAGGCTGGCAAGCCTCTGAGGGTCACGACCAACCAGATCGAAAACATAACGCTCAAAGTTCGAGGCCTTCGAAATGTCCATCGATGGGCTTGAGGTGATGAAGGTCTCCGCACTTTTTCGCGGTCGATAACGACCTGTTCGGAAAAACTCATCAAGTACGTTGTTCTCATTGGTTGCTACGACAAGCTGCCCAATGGGAAGGCCCATGGACCTGGCCACATGACCCGACAAGACGTTTCCAAAGTTACCCGAAGGTACGCAGAAATCAACCAGGTCGCCATAGCGAAGCCCGAAGGCGTTCACGGCCTGAAAATAGCCGGTGAAGTAATAGACCACCTGGGCAGTAATGCGTGCCCAGTTGATCGAGTTGACCGTCCCAATGCGCATGCTCGACTTAAACGCCAGGTCGGCCGAGACGGCCTTCACCATGTCTTGGCAGTCGTCAAAAGAACCCTTGACCGTTAGGTTGTGAATATGCGGCTCTTGCAGGCAGTACATCTGCGCCTTCTGGAACTGGCTCATACGCCCTTCGGGCGAGAGCATGAAGACTGAAATGGACTGCTTGTCGCGCATAGCGTACTCGGCGGAGCTGCCGGTGTCGCCCGAGGTTGCTCCAAGGATGTTGAGGGTCTGACCCTTTTGCTTAAGCTGATACTCAAAGAGCTGGCCCAAGAGCTGCATCGCCATATCTTTAAAAGCCATGGTGGGCCCGTTGGAGAGCTCAAGCAGGGCAAGCCGACTGTGCGCAGCCTCTTGCAGAACAGTAAGAGGCGCAATGGCGGGATGCCCAAACTTCTCCTCGGTGTAGGCGTTTGCGGCAAGACTCTGCAACGTTTCAAGGCTTAGGTCATCGGCAAAGGCATGCACAACCCTGGCCGCAAGCTGCGGATAGGTCAGCTGACTGAGCGACTGAATGGCCTCAGCCGACCATTGGGGTATGGCCTGCGGAAAAGCAAGCCCGCCATCATGAGCAAGGCCCTCTAGAAGAATGTCGGTGAAGGACCCCATCGCACTCGGGCTGCGGGTCGATACATACTGCATCGTCATAAGGTTAAATCCTAGGCAAGGTCTTCTACGCGTAAGGTAATGGGTTCATTCAGAACCGAGGGCAACTGCACCATTCTGGAAATGGCAAGGCGAAGGTTACGCTCGATGCAACGATGGGTAAGAAGCACAACCTCGGCCTCTTGCACACCATGCTGGGGCGGCCTCTGAACAAAGGCGTCAATGGAGATACCACCGTCTGCCAAGGCCCTTGTAATGTCGGCAAGCACACCGGGCTGATCGAGAACCCGCAGCCGAATATAAAAACCTGTCTCGCAGTCGGCGATTGGAAGGACGGTAAGGTCTTGAAGATGCTCGGGCTGGAAGGACAACATAGGAACCGAGGTTGTCTGACCCGAACTTGCATTAAGCCTCGCAAGGTCGACAAGATCGGCAATAACCGCGCTGGCCGTTGGCTCTGAGCCCGCACCCTTTCCGTAGTAAAGGGTCTGGCCTACCGCATCACCTTTAACGAGCACCGCATTCATGGCACCCTCAACATTGGCAAGCAACTGACGGCTAGGAACCAGTGTGGGATGCACACGCAGTTCGACCCCATTTTCCCGACGCCGTGTCAGCCCAACAAGCTTTATTCGGTAACCGAGTTGCTCGGCATAGGCAATGTCTTGCGAGCTCAACTTTGAAATGCCTTCAATATGCGCCGCCTGAAAATTAACGGGCATGCCAAAGGCTAATGAGGCAATGAGGGTAATCTTGTGGGCCGCATCAACGCCTTCAATATCAAAGGTGGGATCGGCCTCGGCATAGCCCAAGGCCTGAGCCTGAGACAGAGCCTCCTCAAAAGAAAGCGCCTTGTCGCGCATCTCGGAGAGAATAAAGTTGGTGGTGCCATTGATAATGCCCGCAACCCATTCAATACGATTTGCAGTAAGGCCCTCACGCAGCGCCTTAATAATGGGAATGCCCCCCGCAACAGCCGCTTCAAATCCAATGGTGACGCCCGCCTTCTGAGCCTGATCGAATAGATCACGGCCATGGACGGCCAGCAAGGCCTTATTTGCCGTGACCACCGAGCAGCCTTGGCCAATGGCCGCAAGCACGAATTCACGGGCAAAGCCATAACCGCCAATGAGCTCGACCACGACATCGGGTTTAAGCTCGCGCAGCATGACCAGGGCATCGGAAAAAACAGGGCATTGACCCTGACTCAGTGCCGTCGCCTTCTGAAGGTCGAGGTCTGCAAGCCCTACAAGCTCAACAGAGCGGCCTGAGCGTTGCTGAATAATCTCGGCATTTCGGGTTAAAACCGTATGAACGCCGGTACCCACGGTACCAAGCCCTGCGAGGGCAACTCGTAATGACTGAGGCATTATTCTGCCCCCTCTTCTGTTGTGTCTTTGGGAACTTCCAGAAGGCCATCCCTTCGAAACATTTCTTTTATGCCGCGCACGGCCTGTCGAATTCGATGCTCGTTTTCTATAAGCGCGAAACGCACGTGGGTGTCGCCATAGTCACCAAACCCAATGCCAGGTGAGACTGCAACCTTGGCCTCAATGAGTAGCTTTTTAGCGAACTCCAAGGACCCCATCGCCTGGTAATCGGCGGGGATACGTGCCCAGATGTACATAGATGCCTTGGGAATATCGATTGGCCAGCCCGCCTCGATAAGACCCTTTGCTAGGACATCGCGCCGGCGCTGGTACTTAAGTCGAACCTCCTCGACGCACTCTTGAGGCCCCTCAAGTGCAATGACGGACGCTACCTGAATGGGCGTGAAGGTTCCGTAGTCGTGGTAGCTTTTTATTCGTGCAAGGGCATTTACAAGCTCAGAATTGCCCACCATAAAACCAATACGCCAGCCCGCCATGTTGTAGGACTTGCTTAGCGTAAAGAACTCCACGGCCACGTCGCGCGCTCCGGGAACCTGCATGATGGAAGGCGCCTTGTAGCCATCAAAACCAATGTCGGCATAGGCAAGATCGTGCACCACAAGAATGTCATGCTCTTTGGCAAGGGCAACCACACGCTCAAAGAAATGAAGGTCGACGCATTGCGCGGTGGGATTACTGGGAAAGCCAAGAATCATCATCTTAGGCCGAGGCAGAGACTCACGAATGGCCCGCTCAAGCTCTTCAAAAAAATCGACCTCACCGGTCATTCGTACCGAGCGGATATCTGCTCCGGCGATGATCGCCCCGTAAATATGAATGGGGTAGGAGGGGTTGGGCACAAGAACGGTGTCACCACGGTCGAGGGTAGCGAGCATGAGGTGGGCGAGGCCCTCCTTCGAGCCAATAGTGACAATGGCCTCTTTATCGGGGTCAAGGTCAACCCCATAGCGGTTCTTGTACCAGCCCGTTATGGCCTTCCGAAGCCTGGGGATGCCTTTTGAGACCGAATACCCATGGGTATGCTCTTTACGGGCAACCTCCACCAACTTCTCAACAATATGCGCGGGGGTGGGCCCGTCGGGGTTGCCCATGCTCATGTCAATAATATCCTCTCCACGTCGTCGGGCCGCCATCTTGAGCTCGCCCGTAATGTTGAAAACATAGGGTGGCAGGCGCTGGATACGAGAAAAGGTCTTCATGAAGGTCTTTGTTTTATTAAGGAATTAGGGAAAACAGTAACTTTAGCCTAGTCTGCGCCTGCTCAAAAGTTCATAAAAACCTGCTAGATTCAAGACTCATGGGCGCAAAACTACAGCCTGACTCACTAAGTGCACGGTACCAAATCACCGGCCTGGAAGGCGGCTTTATTGCTGTGAACGACCAGCGGTGGTTTGAATCCATTGTGTTGAGCGGCTCCCTCGCACCGCAGCCTTGGGTTGTGTCTGTCGAAGAGTCTCTGCAGCCCAGCCACTTTCAAGATCTTATTGGTCACGAGCCCGATATCTTATTAATTGGCACCGGAACCCAGCAGGTCTTTGTCCACCCAAGCATCTGGTCCGATGTCTGCCGGGAGGCGTCGGTCGGAATTGAGTTCATGACAAGTGCGGCAGCCTGCCGCACATTCAATCTGCTGGCATCAGAGAATCGTCGCGTGGTTTTGGCCACGCTTCTTCCCGGGGCGCAGGCTCCCTATTGGCAACCAGGCAATCTCGTAAAGGAGTAAAGCAGCCATGCCGAGTGAGAACTTTCCCGAAGTTGGCGACCTTGTGCCCGACCTGCCTATTGAGACCAATCTTGGGGCAGCGCGACTCTCGCACTACCTGGGGCACCAGCTTGTTATTTATTTCTACCCCAAGGACGACACGCCTGGATGCACCGTCGAAGGGCTCGACTTCAGCCGCCTTCATGCTGAGTTTCTAAAAGCAGACACCCAGGTGCTTGGGGTCTCCCGTGACAGCCTCAAAAGCCACGAGCGTTTTATTGCAAAACACAGCCTTAGTTTTGCCTTGGCCGCGGACCCCCAGGAAAGCCTGTGCCTAGCCTTTCATGTCATCAAAGAGAAGTCGATGTATGGCAAGCCTGTTCGCGGTATCGAACGCAGCACTTTTCTGGTGGACAGCCAAGGTATGGTTCGTTCCGTATGGCGTGCAGTCAAGGTTCCCGGACATGCCGAGAGCGTGCTTGCCGCT
>JAURFZ010000079.1 GCA_030834045.1 Burkholderiales bacterium | reverse complement strand
ACTGCCGCTCAAGCTACACCGTGACCAGATCGGTGGGGGTTTTATACAAAGGAACACGATAAAGGTCAGTGGCCGTGCGGCTGCCCTTAAGCACCGGCTCGTAATAGCCGGTAATGGTGTTCTGATTGCGCCCCGAAGGCCCCGCAGTGACTAAACGCCTTGGCTCGAAATGCCTTTCAAAAAAACCGCGCACCGCGTTCGAGTCTTGCGCATCAATGCCCTGGGACTCCTCGCAGAGCCTTATGAAAGGCTGGCCCTTCAAGACCATGGCCTCGCAGTTTCTGCGCCATGCAAGCAGGGCAGCATCAAGCGGGTCGTCTTGCCAGCCTTGCAATTGCTCAAAGCGCAAGGTCTGAAACTGCCCAATTGAACGGCCAAGCGAGGCCTGTCGGTTGGGATCAATCACCGGCCGTGCGGGCTCGGCTACGCCGCCAATGGCCCGCCCCTCGTCCATTCGTGGCCCAAGACCCGGCTTGTCGGTGGCCGCTTGATTCGGCTCCGAGGTGGCAGGGGCTTGGCTGACCGATTCATTGGGCACCTTGGATTCGGCCTGACTAGGCCGAGCCATGGATCCCGCAGTAGCCCTACCCTCACCCCCCACGATGGGGGCTGCTGCCTGCTCAACAGGGGTTAAGCTACAGCCTGATGTGAAGACCAATATCCCCAGCCCAAGAAGGACAGGTCTGGAACAAGCAATGCGGTGGAACCCCTCAAGGGACCGGTAAAGGGAAGAACGTAAGACGATGTGGCTCATTTATTTGGAGGCGGGCATTGCCCTAACCGTGGTGTTGGCAATTGTCTATTGGACCATGCGCGGAAAGAAGTAAGAGTCTTAAGCCAATCTCGGGTGAAAATAGGGCTCTTTAAGCCAATAAACAACCCTGGGAGGAGATCCTCATGAGCAGCACTGTCGCACTATCACCGCACCGCCAACCCGACTGCATTGCCCCGAGCATTCTCTCTGCCGACTTTGCCCGGCTCGGTGAGGAGGTAAGGGCGGTTGAATCGGCTGGGGCAGGCTTCATTCATTTTGACGTAATGGACAACCACTACGTGCCCAACCTGACGGTGGGCCCTCTGGTCTGCAAAGCGATTCGTCCGCATGTCAGCATCCCCATTGATGTGCATCTTATGGTCTCGCCGGTGGATTCGCTCATTGTTGACTTCGCCAAGGCAGGGGCCGACATCATTACCTTTCACCCCGAGGCCTCAAATCATGTTCATCGCAGCCTTCAGCTTATTAAAGACCAGGGCTGCAAGGCGGGGCTTGTCTTTAACCCCAGCACCCCGCTTGAGCATCTTCACTGGGTCATGGATAGCCTGGACATCATTCTTCTAATGAGCGTGAATCCCGGCTTTGGTGGACAGGCCTTCATCCCAGAAACCCTTCAGAAGATCAAGGCGGTGCGCCAGAAAATTGACGACCACTGCAATAAGGGTGGTCAGCCCATTCGGCTTGAGGTCGACGGCGGCATTAAGGTTGACAACATTGGGCAGGTTGTTCGTGCAGGGGCCGACACTTTCGTGGCGGGTTCGGCGGTCTTTGGTGCAGCCGATTCCGATGGCAAGGGTTACACCAGTGTCTTTAAAGCCTTCAACCAGGCTCTGGTCGCCGCACGTTCATGACCCAGTCCATCGACCTCGCCCAGTTTCGCGCTCTGGCGAGGCAGGGCTATAACCGCATTCCGGTCAACAGGCAGCTTAATGCCGACCTTGATACACCCCTGTCGGCCTACCTGAAACTGGCCGAGGGCCCTTACTCCTTCTTACTTGAATCGGTGGTGGGCGGTGAGCGGTTTGGTCGTTATTCGTTTATTGGCCTGCCAGCCCAGCAACTCATTCGCGCCTTCGACAGAACCATTCAGACCTGCACCATTGAAAACGGTAAGCCCAAAAGGGAGTCGGAGTTAGAGGGCGATCCGCTGGCTTATCTGGAAGGTTTCATGGCGGGGTTTCGGCTTGCCCCCGTTCAGGGCCTGCCTAGGTTTGCGGGCGGCCTTGCGGGCTACTTTGGTTACGACACCATTCGATACATCGAAAGGCGGCTTGACTCCCAGGCTTCCAAGGCCCGGCCTGATCCATTGGGCCTACCCGATCTTCAGCTTTTGCTGACCGAAAGCCTGGCTGTTTTTGACAACCTGGCGGGCAGGCTTTCTCTATTTCACTTTGCGGCAATAAACCCCGAGCCCACCGACCAGGAACTTCAACAGGCCTTTAATAAAGCCCAGGCCGAACTTGATGCGGCGGTCAGCCGGCTGAAGTCGCCCCTAGTGCCTCCTCAGGAAAGCCCTGCCGGCAAAGAAGGCGAAAGCCGGCGCGGCTTTCAGAAGGCAGACTACCTTCATGCCGTTGCCCGCGCCAAAGACTACATTGCCCAGGGCGATGTCATGCAGGTGGTCATTGGCCAGGTGCTGCAGAAATCCTTCAAGGGCTCGGCGCTCTCGCTCTACCGAGCGCTGCGTGGCCTGAACCCCTCGCCCTACATGTATTTCTACGACATGGGCGACTTTCACATTGTTGGGGCCTCACCCGAAATTCTTGTCCGGCAGGATTGTGAGCCTGGCGGCCCGCCGCGCATCACCATTCGGCCCATTGCAGGTACGCGGCCCCGTGGGGCAAGCCAAGAGCAAGACCTTGCCCTTGAAGCCGAGCTAAAGGCCGACCCGAAAGAGCGTGCCGAGCATGTCATGCTGATTGACCTAGCCCGCAATGATGTTGGCCGTATCGCCAAGACAGGCAGTGTGCGCGTGAACGAACAGATGGTGGTTGAGCGGTATTCGCACGTCATGCATCTTGTAAGCGATGTGGAGGGCGAGCTTAACGATGGTCTTTCGGCCATGGACGTTTTGCGCGCCAGTTTTCCCGCAGGAACCCTCAGTGGCGCGCCTAAAATTCGAGCCATGGAAATTATTGATGAGCTTGAGCCCGTCAAGCGCGGCATCTACGGTGGGGCTTGTGGCTACTGGTCCTTCACCGGGCAGATGGACCTTGCCATTGCCATACGAACTGGCATCCTTAAAGACAAGATGCTCTATGTATCGGCAGGCGCCGGCATTGTGGCCGACTCCGTTCCCGAGAGCGAATGGAAGGAGACCGAGACCAAGGCGCGCGCCGTTTTGCATGCCGCTGAAATTGCCGAACGAGGGCTTGAGCCATGACCAGACCCACCTCTCCCGCCCCTATGTCTGCGGCCCAGTCCGTGCCAGGGTCCGCCTCGAGGGCCGCGTTGGGGTCCGTGTCAGAGCCCGCTCTGCGGCCCGGTTCGGGGCTCATGCCGGCCCTTCGTCTTCTGATGGTCGATAACTACGACTCGTTTACCTACAACCTGGTTCAGTACTTTGGCGAGCTCGGTGCTCAGGTTCAAACCGTTCGCAACGACGATCTCTCGGTGGAAGATGCCCTCGGCCTTCAACCGGACGGCATTGTCATTTCACCAGGGCCCTGCAGCCCGACCCAGGCAGGCATCTCGGTAGCCCTTATTCAGGCCGCAGCGGCCATGCAAAAGCCTTTGCCTTTACTCGGCGTCTGCCTTGGGCATCAGGCCATTGGTGAGGCCTTTGGCGCCAAGGTGTTGCAGGCCAAGCGCCTTATGCATGGCAAGACATCGAAGGTCGAGCATCTTGGCCGAAGCGTGTTTAACGGGCTTAACAACCCTCTTACTGTCACCCGTTATCACTCCTTAGCCGTCGAGAGGGCAAGCCTGCCCGAGCAGCTCGAAGTTACCGCCTGGACTGACGACCAAGAAATCATGGGCCTTGCCCACCGGCAGCTTCCCATTCATGGCGTGCAGTTTCACCCGGAGTCGATCCTTACCGAGCAGGGCCACGCGCTGTTGCAGAATTTTCTTAATCTTGTTGCGGGCGAGCGCCTGCCCTAAAACCGTTGCTAGAGCCTGTGGAATCTCTCCCTTACCCTCTGCAACCCTGCGCAACCCTGGCTTAAGGAGGCCGCAATGAAAGGCATGACAGGCACGCTGATAAGCGCCTTGCAACAGCTTGTGGATGGCCATGATCTAAGTACCGAGCTCATGACCGCCTGCATGCGACAAATGATGGCAGGCGAGGCCTCGCCTGTTCAGATGGCAGCCTTTCTCATGGGCCTTCGTGCGAAGGGCGAGTCCATTACAGAAATTACAGCGGCGGCGGCGGTGATGCGGGAGTTTGCAACCCCCGTGCAGCTTGAACTTCCGTTCTTGGTGGACATGTGTGGCACGGGTGGCGACGGGGCGCATACCTTCAATATCTCCACAGCGGCCATGTTTGTTGTTGCCGGGGCCGGTGCTGCCGTGGCCAAGCATGGTGGACGCTCGGTCTCGTCGAAATCAGGTAGTGCAGACCTTCTTGAGCATCTTGGGGTGGCCATTGGTCTTTCAGCCCAAGACACGGCGACCTGCCTGCAAGGCTGCGGTGTTGGGTTTATGTTTGCGCCCAACCATCATGCCGCCATGAAGCATATTGCGCCCATTCGTAAAGAGCTTGGGCTACGAACCGTCTTCAATGTGCTCGGTCCCCTAACCAATCCCGCGGGGGCGCTTTGCCAGCTTATGGGGGTCTACCAGCCAAGCCTTGTTCCAGTTCAGGCCGAAGTTCTTAAGCGCCTGGGCTCTGACCATGTTCTTGTGGTGCATGCCGAAGAGGGTCTCGATGAGCTGCATCTGGTGGGCAAGACCCATGTTGCCGAATTAAAAAATGGCGAGGTGCAGGCGTACGCCGTTACGGCCCAGCAGTTTGGCTTTCCCAGTTACTCCAGCAAGGAAGTGGCCCAGGCCATTCGTGCAGAAAGTTTAGAGGAGTCAGCATCCCGACTGGCATCGGCCCTTGCCAACGAGCCTGGCCCCGCCCGCGACATCGTGGCCTTCAATGCCGCTGGCGGGCTTTTGGCAAGCAACAAGGCCAGTGACTGGCCGCAAGCCATCGAAATGGCCATGGCGGCACTAGCATCGGGCGCTGCCCGCAATAAGCTTGATGCCTTCAGAGCCTTAAGCCAGTCGCTCTCCAGCGCCGCAGCACCGGCTGCTGGACAGAAACCATGAGCGATATTCTGCAGAAAATTCTCGAAGTGAAGCGGCAAGAGGTGCTCGCCGCTAAGGCCTCAGAGCCCGAGGCCATGTTGCGCGATGTTATTGAAGCCCACCCCGATCATCAAAAGCCCCGTGGCTTTTTCAGAGCCATGCAGGACAGTATTCAGCAGGGTCGGGTTGCCGTCATTAGCGAGATTAAGCGGGCCAGTCCCAGTAAGGGCCTGCTGCGAGATCCTTTTGACCCGGTTGCTATTGCGCAGAGCTATGAGCGGCACGGTGCAAGCTGCCTCTCGGTGCTTACCGATGAGCAGTTCTTTCAGGGTCACCCAGGCCACTTAAAGCTGGCCCGTGCAGCCTGCGGCCTGCCCGTCCTGCGTAAAGACTTTATGATCGATCGTTATCAACTGCTTCAGGCAAGGGCCTGGGGTGCCGACTGTATTTTGCTTATTGCCGCAGCCCTCTCGAACGATCAACTTACCGAACTCGAGGGGGAGGCCATGGCCCTGGGCATGGATGTGCTGCTAGAGGTTCACGACGAGCAGGAGCTTACACGTGGTCTTGCAAGCTGCAGCACGCCTCTTCTTGGTGTCAACAATCGCAACCTGCGCACGTTCGAGACACGGCTTCAGACCAGTCTCGATCTGCTTGAAAGGCTTCCGTCCAACAGGATTTTGGTGACCGAAAGTGGCATCTTGCAGCCCGCCGATGTCCTGCTCATGCATGGCCGTGGCATTCGAGCCTTTCTTGTGGGCGAGGTTTTCATGCGGGCTCCTGACCCCGGTGCGGCCCTGACCGAGCTTTTTGGTGGCCAGCTTGCTTAAGGGTGCAACCAGAAAACGGCTATGACAAGCCATTGTTCCGAGTACACCGGCCACTTTAGCTCCAGTTGACTCCCGGCCATTTGACATAGGCAATTACCCCAGTCATACTTCCGCTTCTTCGCTTCTTGCGGCGTAACACCAGTGAAATATTTGCCTTACTTTTTAAGGGTCTGGCAACAAAAGAACGGTGTCTCTTCAGCAGGTATCAAAGTGAATTGCTCTTTAACAACTAACAGCCGATAAGTGTGGGCATTTGGGCAAAGGCACAACTTAGTTTCTTCGGGCCTTCGGGTTTGTAGAAATTAGGCAAGCTTTAAAAACCAAATGCTCAACAAATGAATAAGGTTTTTTCGAAAACCTCGTTTAGCGTTGAGTTTTAAATATTTGCAGAGATTAAACTGAAGAGTTTGATCCTGGCTCAGATTGAACGCTAGCGGCATGCCTTACACATGCAAGTCGAACGGCAGCGGGGGAGCTTGCTCCCGCCGGCGAGTGGCAAACGGGTGAGTAATACATCGGAACGTGCCCAGTAGTGGGGGATAGCCCGGCGAAAGCCGGATTAATACCGCATACGACCTACGGGTGAAAGCGGGGGATCTTAGGACCTTGCGTTATTGGAGCGGCCGATATCTGATTAGC
>JAURFZ010000078.1 GCA_030834045.1 Burkholderiales bacterium | reverse complement strand
AAATGGCAGTGTCATTATGTTGCTATGGTCGGGAATTGCTCGGTACATGCAGCACTTTGGGTATTCCAACCTCATTGGATGCGCAAGCGTTAGTATGCGCGACGGCGGTCGTACAGCAGCAAGCTTATGGGACATGCTTGAACGCAAGGCCCTTGCGCCAAGCGAGCTTATGGGGTTCCCTCGGCATCCCCTGCCACTTGAGCGACTCGAACGCGAGCCCAATGTCATGGAGCCTCCCTTAATCAAGGGCTACGTGCGCATTGGCGCGAAGGTATGTAGCCCTCCCTCCTGGGACCCCGATTTCAACACGGCGGACTTTTTGATGCTGCTTAACCTGAACACCATGAACCCAAGATACGCCCGTCACTTCGGCATTCGGACATCAACCAACTAAAAGGACGAGGGCATGAAACAACTACTCAGCCGGCTTCTTGCGCACCTCAACGATTTGGAAATCGAACCCCATTTTGCCCCATTCTAGGCGCTCTTGATCGAGCGTGAAGCGAGTAAGGGGATGGCGGGCAAGCCACTGGCCCTCGACCTGAAGTTCAAAGGTATTGGTCTGTACCCTTAGGCTCATTGAAGGAAGCCGGACATTCACCCTGCTTCGGTAAAAAATAGCAGCAAGTCGCAGGCAGGCAAGCGCTGCGGTCTGCAACCGATCGACAAGGCCTAACTGAACCTTCGCAAGCTTACCGACATGGCCCAAGACCAAAAAATGCATCATCTGCTGGTCCTTCTTCGAAAAGCCAGGCATGTCCGACTGGGCAACGAGGTAGGCCGAATGCTTGTGATAACTGTTATGCGAGACTGAATGGCCAATCTCAAGTAGACGAGCTGACCAGTCGAGAACGCCTGCCATTGCCTGCCTTTCCTCAAGGCTACCCAGGTTAATTTGGCTCCAGAACTTGCCACTAAGGTTTGCAATACGAGCTGCCTGGGCCTGGTCAACTTGATAACGGGTCATGAACTGTTCGACAGTGATCGACCTTAGGTCGTGCTGACCGGCCCGGCCAACCAGGTCATAAAGCACGCCAAGGCGCAGGGCGCCCTCGGAGTACTGCATTTCCTGTATTCCAAGCTCCTCAAATGCCGCTATTAAAATACTGAGGCCTCCGGGAAGAACTACGCCGCGGTCGACCTTGATGCTAGGAAGGTCGGCCGTATCGAGAGAGCCTGACTTCGTTAATCGTGCGACGATTTCACGCATGGTCTCAAGCCGAATACCGTGCTCGCCCGTTAGCGTGTAGCTCAGGTCAGCAATAGCACGGGCTGTTCCACTGGAGCCCAAGGCATAGTCCCAGCCCTGCGCCTTGATGCCACCGGCCACAACCTGAAGGTCTTTCCTTGCAGCAAAAATAGCCTCACGAAAGCCAGCCTTGGTGAGTTCGCCCTTCGGAAAGAAGTCGCGGCTAAATCGGATGCAGCCAACAAAAACACTCTCAAGGGTAAGGGGCTGATCATCAACACCCACAATCAGCTCCGTCGAACCGCCACCGATATCAATAACAAGTCGTTTACGGCCGTCAGCCGACAGGCTGTGGGCCACTCCGTTGTAAATAAGCCTTGCCTCTTCCTTGCCCGCAATAATTTCAATAGGAAAGCCGAGTGCTGCCTCGCAGGTCCGCAAGAATTCTGGGCCATTTTTCGCCACGCGAAAGGTGTTGGTTGCGACCGCACGCACGGTCTTGGGAAGAAACAGGCGAAGCCGCTCACCGAAGCGCTGTAGAGCCGCCAGGGCGCGTGCCTGAGAGCTGGCATCAAGGCGCTTTTCAGACGAGAGTCCCGAGGCTAACCTAACGGCCTCTTTAAGGCTGTCAATTGGAACAACCTGAAGCCCCGATCGGGTGGGCTGAACACGACCGACAAGCAAGTGGAAAGAGTTTGAGCCAAGGTCAACGGCGGCCACGAGCTGAGGCTCATCGTCGGGGCCGGTTGAGGCGTCATCATGGGCCAAGGTTGAAGACCCTTGGATTACGCTGGGATCACTGGTCATGCGCTGGATTATAAGCAAGGCTAAACTGTAACCAATATGATCACGCTCCATCAATCCAAAACCCAGTCTCGTTTTCTAACGGCACCGACTGCGGGTGAGGGCCAGTTTATTAATCGTGAGCTTAGCCTGCTTGCCTTTAATGAACGTGTCTTATCGCTTGCAATAGATCCCTCGGTTCCGCTTCTTGAGAGGCTTCGCTATGTTTGTATTGTTTCAAGTAACCTTGACGAACTTTTTGAGATCCGTGTCTCGGGCCTAAAGGCCAAGTTGAAGCAGCAGCCCGGTGCGGTTGAAGCAGATGGTTCTTCAGCGGAAGAAAGCTTCAACAAAATTGCAGCACGCGCCCAGCAACTGGTAGCTCAGCAATATGACATTCTCAACAACAGTATCCTGCCGCAGCTTGCCGAGAAAGACGTAGTCCTTCATTTTCTTGCCGACTTCAATGCACAACGGCGTGAATGGGCTCACAAGTACTTTATGGAGGAGGTACTTCCGGTCCTAACCCCCATCGGACTTGAGCCGTCACACCCTTTCCCACGCGTTCTCAACAAAAGCCTTAATTTTATTGCCACCCTGGAAGGCGAGGATTCTTACGGACGCAGCAGCAAGCTTGCCGTGCTTCAGGCACCGCGAATTCTCTCAAGGCTCACGCCCGTTCCCAGAGAGGTCTCCGGCCACTCATTTGGCTTCATGATGCTTGGCTCTATCTTGAATAACGGTGTCGGCGAGCTTTTCCCGGGTATGACAGTGACAGGCATCTACCAATTCCGCGTAACGCGTAACAGCGACCTCTTCGTCGATGATGAAGAAGTAACCGACCTGCGAGAGGCCTTGCGTGGCGAGTTGTCTCAGCGCCAGTTTGGGGACGCGGTAAGACTTGAAATCTCCGACAACATGCCCGAGGAGGTGGTGCACAGGCTGTTAACCGAGCATCGCCTGACTGAAAAGGATTGTTACCGAGTGAAAGGTCCGGTGAACCTAGTGCGGTTGATGAATCTGCCCGACCTGATCGACCAGCCCGGATTAAAGTTTCCAGCCTACACACCGGTCTACCCAGCTAACTTTTTGGCGCAGGAGCCCTTTGAAGTCATCGCGAAGTCTGATCTATTGGTGCATCACCCCTACGAATCGTTTTCAACTGTAACTGACTTCATTGCAGCTGCAGCAAGCGACCCCGCGGTGGTCGCTATTAGCATGACCATCTACCGAACGGGTCAGACCTCTGAAATCATGGAGTCGCTTATTACCGCAGCGCGCAGTGGCAAAGAGGTCACTGCTGTGGTGGAACTCATGGCGCGTTTTGATGAAGAGACCAACATAAGCTGGGCGTCACGGCTTGAAAACGTTGGTGCCCATGTTGTTTTTGGCGTGGTTGGGAATAAAACCCACGCTAAAATGTGCCTTGTTGTCAGGCGCGAGAAAACTGGCCTTAAGCGTTATGTGCACTTTGGCACTGGAAATTACCATCCGCGAACAGCCCGCCTCTACACCGATTTTGGGCTCTTCACAGCTGACCCCATACTCTGCGCCGAGGCCCATGAGGTCTTTCATCAGCTCACAGGGCTTGGAAAGGCTAGGCCCCTCAGTAAGTTGTGGCAGTCGCCCTTCACCCTCCACAGCCAGATCATTAAGGCTATTCGACGCGAAGTCACCATTGCCAAGTCGGAGGGACGTGGCTTAGTTATTGCGAAAATGAACTCCCTTGTTGAGCTAGAAGTCATTGAAGCACTTTACAAGGCAAGTCAGGCGGGGGTAAAAGTAGATTTGATTGTTCGCGGTGTGTGCATGTTGCGGCCGGGTATTAAGGGGCTCTCTGAAAACATTAGGGTGCGTTCTGCGATTGGTCGGTTCCTAGAACACAGCCGAATCTTTTACTTTCGAAACAACGGCGCCGATGACCTCTACCTCTCAAGCGCAGATTGGATGGATCGTAATTTTTTCCGTCGTGTTGAAATTGCTGTGCCTGTTTTAAACCGGGCCCTTAAACAACGGGTTCTGCGCGAAGGGCTACGGGTGCATCTTCAGACATCGGCGCAGGCCTGGCAGATGCGGCCTGACGGCAGCTATGAACTAAAGCGGCCAAGGACCCATGCGGGCAGTTCCACAGCGAACCGGGCTTCAGACGCCCAAGAACAGCTGCAAGCCTCAATTGGTGTAAGCCCTCCGCCTACAAAGTTGCGAAAAGAAAAAGGGAGGTAGACGTCTATGGCATCACGACTGCAAATTGACTGCCTGTCTTTAAGCTACATAGGGCCTCAGGGGCTGACAAAGGCTGTGGACAACCTGAGCATTGATGTTGGACAGGGCGATATCGCCTGCCTTGTTGGCCCCTCGGGATGCGGAAAAAGCTCTTTGTTGCGCGCTATTGCTGGATTTGTTGAGCCCAGCACGGGACGTATTCTTATTGACGGCCATGTAGTTACTGAGGGTTCAGTCTGCATGCCGCCTGAGCAACGCGGCGTTGGGATGGTCTTTCAAGACTACGCCCTCTTCCCCCATCTTACTGTTGAGGCCAATATCTTGTTTGGCCTGACCCGTGGCCGCCCCAAAGAAGCTACCCCTGCCCAAGGCAGTCGGGCGAGGGCTATGCTTGAACTTGTAGGACTAGCAGACCTTCACGAACGAATGCCCCATGAACTCTCGGGCGGACAAGCCCAGCGCGTTGCCCTCGCTCGCGCCCTTGCACCCGAGCCACAAATTATCTTGCTTGATGAGCCGTTTTCAAGCCTAGACCCCTCGCTACGGGCACGTCTTGCCCGCGAGGTGCGCGAGATTCTTAAAGCTGCAAAGACCACCGCCATTGTAGTGACGCACGATCAGACCGAAGCCTTCACAATGGCTGACCAGCTTGGGGTCATGTTCGAGGGACGCGTTGTGCAGTGGGGCAGCCCTTATGAGGTCTATCACGAGCCCTGCTCGGCGGATGTGGCGCGTTTCATTGGTGAGGGTGCTCTTATATCAGGCCGTCAGTGCGACCACTCTGTGACCACGCTTTTGGGAAGCCTGCCCTTGGCAGACTGCTGCTGCGATGAAGAATATCCCGAGAAACTGGTGCGTGTGCTGCTTCGTCCTGACGATGTGGTGCATGACGACGACAGCAGCCTGAAGGCAAAAGTTGTGCAGAAAAACTTTCGAGGGGCCGACTTTCTTTACACGCTTGAGCTTCCGAACGGTGAACGAATCTTGTCACTTGTTCCAAGCCACCACGATCACCCCTTAAATGAGCCCATTGGTATTCGGCTTGAAGTCGACCATGTTGTTACTTTCTCGCAAGAAGAACAGCCTCAGGCCTTTAAGAACAATTAGGTTGCGAGCACCACCCTCTTTCGGTTGCGTGAGACCTCGAAGGCTTTAGCGGGCTGCCGATGGTGCCTGCTGCGCTGCAGGAGCGGCCGCTGGCGTATTTGCTGCCCCAGCGGGTGCAGGCGCGGCAGCCGGTGCGCCGCCAGCCATGGCATCTTGGCGCTTGCGGCATTCGCTAAGCAGTTCAATCTTCTTACCTGCTGCCATCATGCCGGCTTGGGCTGCACAGATCGAGGCGAGCTTGTTATCGATATCAACCATTTTTAGCGCTCGGTCGTAGGCCTCGGTGGTGGAGGGGTCGTTCTTGCCCTTTACGATTAACCGCAGGGCACCAAGCGAAAGAATACGCTCGGGAGTTTGCGCCGGCTGCGCCTTAAGAATAGCCTCCAGGTCTTGTAGCAGTACGCCGTTTGATAAGGCTTCCTTTACAGCATCAAACTGCTGGGCCTTCTCGATGAGCGATGCAATAGAGGCCTGCTGACTCTCCGACTCTTTAACAAGGGCATCAAATTTCTGTTGAATCTCTTGAAGCTTCTCAAGCTCGACCTGGACCTGGCTTGCCGATGAATATTGCATGAATGCAAAGCCTCCTGCGCCACCCGCAATAAGAACCAGCACCACCACAAGAATAATCATCTTCTTCACTTCAAAACTCCTTTATGGTCAAACACCCCATTGTCCCGCACTTAGTGTAGGAATTCGGCAGCAAAGGCAGGGACTAAAATATTTTAGAGCTGCATGGCCTGCGCATAACCTGTCATCTCAAGGTAGCCACGCCCGATAAGTCTGCTTCCATCGTACAGCTCAACAGCGCCTTCCCAATAAACGATGCCCGTTGAGGTCCGTCCATCAAATTCCTGATTCGGCATGAGGGGCCGAATCTCAAGCCTACGGCTCGCTGCATACAGAATCCATGCTCGTGGATAGACCGCAAGCGAGTTCGGCGAGCGCCACTGGCCAACCGCCTCCCAGCGAACCGAAGCACTCGGGGCAAGGGCGACTCGACGCCCCAGTCGGTCGCGCTCATCAAACTCTGTCCAGACTGCCTCGGCCGTCTGGCTGCGAAGCTGAAAGGCCATCAGACTTCCTCCATCCAGAAGATGAATGCCAATCCAATCCCAGCCGACTGCCCTGGGGGGCAGAATGCTGCTTGACCACTCGTGGTCAAACCAGCCAAGGCCCTTGCTTAGCTTGGGTAGCCCCAGACCTTTGCCTTGGGATTCAGCCTC
>JAURFZ010000077.1 GCA_030834045.1 Burkholderiales bacterium | reverse complement strand
ACTTGATGAACCGGCTGCCGGAATGAATGCCACCGAGAAAAACAGTCTGCGGGAGCTGCTAAAACGCATTCGAGACGACGGTAAGACCATTCTTATTATTGAGCACGATGTGAAGCTGGTCATGGGTCTTTGCGATCGTGTCACGGTTCTTGACTACGGGTGTGTTATTGCCACAGGGCTGCCGCAACAGGTGCGTCACGACCCGGCTGTTATTGAAGCCTATCTTGGAAGGGCCGCCGCCCACGAGGCGCAGCCATGAGTCAGAGCGAGGCTGCCTTACTTTCGGTCGCTGGGCTTTCGGTGGCCTACGGGGGTATTCAGGCCGTCAGGCGGGTGTCTTTCAATGTTCCCCATCGGGGCCTTGTTGCCCTTATTGGGGCAAACGGGGCAGGTAAGACCTCCGTTCTTCGGGCTCTCTGCGGTCTCACGCCGAAGGCCTCTGGCGAGGTTCGTTACGACGGCGAGCCCATTACGAAGACACCGGCCTCTGAGCTCCCCGCGCGCGGGCTTATTCTGGTGCCAGAGGGCCGGGGCGTCTTTCGTCGTATGACAGTTCTTGAAAACTTAAGGCTTGGGGCCTATTGCCGAGAGGGCTTTCTTACGAAGCCGTCAGGCAAGGCAGAGCTTCAGGCCGATCTGGATGCACAGCTTCAGAGCTTTCCCAGGCTTGGCGAGCGGCGGAGCCAGCTGGCCGGAACGCTCTCGGGGGGGGAGCAACAGATGCTGGCCATTGCGCGTGCACTCATGGGACGACCTCGGCTGCTGTTGCTTGATGAGCCCTCCATGGGGCTGTCCCCCATGCTTGTGGATCAGGTCTTTGAGAAAATTCAGGCTATTGCGAGCACGGGCACAGCCATTTTGTTGGTGGAGCAGAACGCACGCATGGCGCTTGAGATTGCAAGCCTCGGCCTGGTTTTAGAATCGGGTGAGCTTATCTTGCAGGGCTCGGGTGAGCAGTTGTTGAAGAGTGCCGAGGTGCGGGCGGCTTACTTGGGGGAGGAGTAACTGAAAGGGGGACCCTGGCCAAAGCCTTGGGGCTTCAACCAGGGGTGCGGCTAGCAGCGATTTACTGAATAACCTTAACAAGCTCTCGCTTAGGTCCATTAAACGTGTACAGCGTAAGGGTGCCATTTAGAATGTCGCCATTCTTATCAAAGGCAATCGGCCCAGTAACACCCTCGTATTTAATCTTGGCAAGTTCCGGTAGGTAGGCCTTCGGGTCGGTGGAGTTGGCCTTCTTCATGGCCTCCACCATCACCATGGTGGCGTCGTAGACATAAGGTGCGTAAAGCTTGACTTCTTCGCCTGTCTCCGATTTAAACCGAGTGCGGAAGTCCGCCATTTTCTTTTCGAACTTACCAACCACACCGCCAGCCTCCGCACAGAAGACCTTGGCGTTACCCACAGCATCGCCTGCAAGCTTGGGCAGTTCACTGGTGCAAATACCATCGCCGCCCATGAACTTGGCATCAATACCAAGCTGCTTCATTTGACGCAGCATAGGGCCACCCACCGCATCCATCCCCCCAAAGAAGACGACATCGGGTTTTCGGCCGCGAATGGTTGTAAGGATGGCGCTAAAATCGGTGGCCTTATCGGTTGTATATTGACGTGTTATTACCTTGCCGCCAGCCGCCTGCACGCCCTTAGCGAACTCATCGGCAACGCCCTGGCCGTAGGACGTACGGTCATCAATAATGGCAATGGACTTGCCCTTCAGCTCGTTCACCGCATACCGGCCCAGCGTACCTCCCAGCTGACCGTCATTGGCCACCACTCGAAAGGCGGTGTTGTAGCCTTGAAGCGTGTAACGAGGGTTGGTGGAAGAAGGTGAAATTTGAGCAATACCAGCCCGGTTATAAAGGGTGGAAGCAGGAATAGTCGTACCCGAGTTCAGGTGTCCAATAACGCCTGCCACCTTGGCATCAACGAGCTTCTGCGCAGCGGCCGTTCCCTGCTTGGGGTCGGCCGCATCGTCTTCTGAAAGAAGCTCGAACCTCACCTTTTGGCCGCCAATGGTAAGGCCCGCCTTGTTGAGGTCGGCAATGGCCAGCTTCGCTCCGTTCTCGTTGTCTTTTCCAAGGTGGGCGATGCCGCCGGTCATGGGGGCAACATGGCCTATGCGCACAACGGTCTGTGCCCAGACGGCGGAGCCTGCGAACAGGGCGGCAACGGCAAGCGCAATGGACGCAGTGCGAAGCTGAGTTTTCATGGTTAATGTCTCCTGTAAAAAATCGTATTCTGCATCAGTCCATACGCTGACGGCGGTCGGCAAAGAACTTTTTTAATAGTGCTGAGGATATCTCCGCAAGAACGCCTCCGCGCACGGTGGTCTGATGATTGATGCCTTCAAGCGTGTAGACATTAACTGCGCCACCGGCTGCACCGGTTTTGGGATCGGATGCACCAAAAATAACCTCATCAAGCCGAGCATGGAAGATGGCCCCCGAGCACATTAGACAAGGTTCAAGGGTTACATAAAGCCGGCAGCCAGGAAGCCGGTAATTACCCAGCGTCTGGGCGGCCTGCCGAAGCGCGATTATTTCAGCATGGCCCGTAGGGTCGGCAAACCCAATGGGCCGGTTGGCACCCTGGCCCACCAGAACATCGTTGCGCACGACCAAAGCCCCCACAGGGACCTCCCCATTGGCCCAAGCCTGCCGCGCCAGTTCAAGCGCCTGATCCATCCAGTACTCGTCAGAGAACCTGGGTGCTGGGGTTCTTTCAGTTACCATTTGACCATGGTAACCATGAAGCCCCTTACGAGCCAAAGCCGCTAGCCCTATGACCAAACCCCTACGTGCAGCGGTGGTCGGCGTGGGCTACCTTGGACGTTTTCATGCCCAAAAGTACGCCCAGCTTTCTGACCTTAACCTTGTAGCGGTTGTGGATGCAGATGTTGACCGGGCCCAGGCTGTTGCTAGTGAGTTTCAGGGATGCAAGTCACTTACCGAAGTTAGTGGCTTATTCGATGAGGTTGACCTGGTGAGTGTGGTGGTGCCCACCCAGCTGCATTTTAAAACTGCCAAGCCCTTTCTTGAGCGAGGCATTCATGTCCTCTTGGAAAAGCCCATGACAGTCACCGTTGAAGAGGCTAAAGAGCTAAATGCCATTGCCCAGAGAACCGGGGCTCTTCTTCAGATTGGACACCTTGAGCGTTTCAACCCCGCGCTGATGGCTGTTACGGGGCAGTCCGTTTCCCCCTTATTTATTGAGTCGCACCGTCTTGCGCCGTACAAGCCTCGGGGAGCCGATGTCAACGTTGTGCTTGATTTAATGATCCACGATGTCGATATTATTTTGAATATGGTGGGTGCCGACATTGCTCGTATCTCGGCAAGCGGTGCGAAGATTCTCTCGGAGACTATAGACATTGCAAATGCCCGGCTTGAGTTTTCCAATGGCTGTGTGGCCAATGTCACGTCGAGTCGGGTGAGCCACAAAACCGAGCGCAAGATGCGTGTTTTCGCCCATCAGTCTTACCTGACCATTGACTTCCAGGAGAGGCGGTTTGGCATGCATCGCAGGGGAGAGCGCGAACTCTACCCGGGCATTCCTGAGATTGTGAGTGAAGAAACTTCATTCGAGTCGGCCGATGCCTTACTTACAGAAATCCAGGCCTTCGTGGCAGCCGTGCGAGGCGAGGGCCCATTGGTCGTCTCGGGACTTGATGGTCAGCGAGCGCTTGAAACTGCAATTCGTATCACCGAGCTGGTGCATGAGGGCCCGACCAGTCTCGACCAACCCCTTGGCCGTTCACTTTAAAAGGACTGTTTATCTTGATACCCATGGTTGATCTGCGTACGCAGTACCACTCGCTCAAGGCCGATATTGATAAGGCGGTGCTTGATGCCCTTGATGCAACGCAGTTTATTCTTGGGCCCAACGTTAAGCAGCTTGAAGAGGAGGTCAGCCAGAGTCTGGAAGTTCCCCATGTCATTAGCTGCGCCTCGGGAACCGATGCTCTGCACTTGGCCCTTGCTGCCCTGGGCATTGGGCCTGGCGACGAGGTCATCACCACGCCGTTCACCTTTATTGCAACCGCCGAGGCTATTGCCTATGTGGGTGCGACACCGGTCTTTGTCGATATTGACGCTAGAACCTTCAACCTTGACCTTGCCCTGGTGCGCAACGCCATTACACCGAAAACCAGGGCTGTGATTGCCGTTCACCTCTTCGGTCAGCCTGCCGATGTCCATGGACTAATGGAAGCCTGCTGCAACGACAACCTCTACCTAATTGAGGACTGCGCTCAGTCGTTTGGCGCAACGGTGGGTGGTAAGCCCACGGGCGGCTTTGGCGTCATGGGCTGCTTTAGTTTTTTTCCAAGCAAAAACCTGGGTGGCTACGGTGATGGGGGCGCTGTGACCGCGCTTACCGATGCCCATAAGCAAGAGCTGCTTGCCCTGCGTAATCATGGCAGCCATGTGCGTTACTACCACGATGTCATTGGCTACAACAGCCGTCTCGATGAGCTGCAGGCTGCCATTCTTCGAGTCAAGCTTCAGCATATTGAGCGTTTCAACACCGAGCGTCGACGCGTTGCCCACCGGTACAACGAGAAGCTTGCGGGCCTGCCTGTGACCACTCCCCTTGAAGATGGCCTTGGCCGGCATGTCTTTCACCAGTACACCATTCTTACCGATCATCGCGAGAAGATCTCGTCCTTTCTCGGCGAAAGGAAGATTGCCAGTGCGGTCTACTACCCGGTGCCTCTGCATCGACAGAAGGCCTTTGGTGATCGGTTTGCCAGCCTCAGCCTGCCAGCTGCCGAGTCGGTAAGCCAGCGCTGCCTGTCTTTGCCAATCTACCCTGAAATGACCAATGATCAGGTCGACGAGGTGGCGGCAGCGGTTCGGGATGCGCTACGGTCCTAGGTCTCGCGCCGTCTTCTTAAGGGCATGCCGTTGCCTCAAGGAAACGGCATGAGCAACCCCAGCGATAACAAGTCCATTCGAATAGCCCTTATTGCCGGGGAGGCCTCCGGTGACAGGCTGGCGGCCGATCTGGTGCGGTCGGTTCAGAAGAAGACTGCCGGTCTTTCTTTTTTTGGAATGGGCGGTGCATCCATGCGCGCCGCAGGGGTGCATATCGAACAAGATTTTGCTGGGCTCTCCGTGGTGGGGATCGTGGAGGCGCTCTGGCACTATCGCCGGCTTCGATCAGTCCTTGAGCGCATGAAGCGCATGCTTGCAAGCCAGAGGCCTGACCTTCTTATTCTTGTTGACTATGCCGAGTTTAATTTGCGGCTTGCCGACTATGCCAAGTCGATTGGCTTAAAGGTTTTGTTCTATGTAAGCCCGCAGCTCTGGGCCTGGCGGCCAAGTCGCATTAACCGAATGGTCGGGCGTATTGATGGCATGGCGGTCTTGTTTCCCTTCGAAGTGTCTTATTACCAGGCGGTTGGTATACCGGTGCGCTTTGTTGGTAACCCCTTGGTGGATGATGTCAGGCCATCAGGCAATGCTGAGCAGCTTCGGCGGTCCTTTGGTCTGGCCGACGATAAACCGACCCTTGGCCTCTTTCCGGGTTCCAGAGAGTCGGAATGGCGTCGGCATATGCCCACTCTCTTGCAGCTCGCTGAGCAAATGGTGGCCAAGGGGGTTCAGCCCGTGGTTTCAGTTGCCTCAGGTCTTGAGGTGGATGAGATTGAACAGGCAAGGCGACATCCGGGCATTCATTGGGTGAGGGGCCGCTCGGTGGATTTAATGGCAAGCTGCGACGCGCTTGTCGTTGCATCTGGAACCGCAACCCTTGAAGCAGGGCTTCTAAAAATTCCTATGGTGGTTATCTACAGGCTTTCCTGGCTCAGCTATGGACTTCTTCGATTGTTTGTGCATGTCAAGGACATTGCGTTGGTGAACATTGTTGCCGGCCGAAGGATTGTTCGGGAGCTTATTCAGTCCTTGTGCACCCTGCAGAACCTTGGCGAAGAAACACAACGGCTTTTGTTTGATGAGGCCTATCGACGGACCATGGTCGAGGCTCTTGGGGATGTCAAAGATAGTCTGGGGGAGGGCGGTGCCTCCGACCGGCTTGCGGACTGGGTGCTTGAGCTTGTCCTTATTCCGCCGCCGCGCGGCCCGTCCGAATAATTCCTCGCTTGCTTTCTTCAATAAACCTAACAAAGCAATGAACCTCCTCATGTCGCTCCCGAAGCTCGAGGACCTCGGGCTCGTCAGGGCGATGACCGCGTCGGTGCACAAGAAGCCGGAAGACCCGCTCGAGACCCTGAATAACCTCACTCTTGATTCCCCTGCGCTGCAGTCCGATTTTGTTAATGCCTATGGCCCGTGCGTAGTTACCTGTCGCAAGCGTAAAGGGGGAAAGGTCGCGGTTAAGGGCTGCGCCCATACTCGTGTAGGCATGGGTTCCCACCCGGCAGAACTGGTGCACCAGGGTGAAGCCGCCCAAGGTGACACCATCTCCGATATGAACATGGCCTGCCAGCGATGCGTTGTTTGCAAAAATAACGTTGCTGCCGATTTTGCAGTCATGGGCAATGTGGCAATACGCCATAATCAGGTTATGGTC
>JAURFZ010000076.1 GCA_030834045.1 Burkholderiales bacterium | reverse complement strand
ATACCATGCAGGCCGCCCCGTCATTGAGCGCATCGAGCGAATCTCGCGACCGGGGCTGCGCGTCTATCGTTCGCGCGAGGCGTTGCCAACGGTCATGAACGGCCTTGGTGTAGCCATTGTCTCCACCCCCAGAGGCCTGATGACAGACCGCAAGGCAAGGACGACGGGCGTGGGTGGTGAAGTTATCGGCATCGTTGCCTAGTTTCGTAAGGAAGCCAAACCATGTCACGAATTGCAAAATACCCCGTTCCTCTGCCAAAGGGCGTTGAGGCGACCGTCGCTGCCGAACAGATCACTGTCAAGGGGCCGCTGGGCACCCTTATGCAGGCACTCAAGGGCGATGTTCTTATCGAGCACCAGAACAACGAGCTTAGTTTTAAGGTGGCCAACGACAGCCGCGAGGCTAAGGCCATGAGCGGAACCTTGCGCGCCCTGGTTTCGAATATGGTCCACGGTGTTTCTCAGGGCTTTGAGAAAAAACTCAATCTTGTTGGCGTGGGTTACAAGGCCGCGGCCCAGGGCACGTCACTGAACCTATCACTCGGTTTTTCGCACCCTGTTGATTACGCACTTCCTGAGGGAATTAAGGCTGAGACCCCAACGCCCACAGAAATTGTTATTAGGGGCATCGATAAGCAGAGGGTGGGCCAGGTGGCCGCCGAAGTGCGCGCATTTCGTCCGCCCGAGCCCTACAAGGGCAAGGGTGTCCGCTACATCGACGAAGTGGTCATCATCAAAGAAACCAAGAAGAAATAATCTCGGACAAGGCAAACCACGTTATGGACAAGAAACAGACACGACTGCGAAGGGCACGACAGGCCAGGGCCAAGATTCTGGAACTCCGTGTATCCCGCCTCTCAGTGCATCGCACCAACCTTCATATTTACGCCACCATCTCCGACCCCGTTGCGGGCAAGGTGTTGGTCTCAGCCTCAACGGTCGAGGCCGAGGTGCGCTCCGAGCTTGCAGCCAAAACGGGCAAAGGCGGCAATGCTCAGGCCGCAACCATCGTTGGCCGACGCGTAGCCGAGAAGGCCAAGGCGGCAGGTATTTCGGCCGTTGCCTTCGATCGTTCAGGTTTCCGTTACCACGGCAGGGTCAAGGCCCTTGCCGAAGCAGCCCGCGAGGGCGGTCTTCAGTTTTAGCGCTAAGGAATTAAACCATGGCAAAAATGCAGGCACGAGTAAATACCGAAGAGCGTGATGACGGTCTTCGCGAGAAAATGATCGCTGTTAACCGAGTCAGTAAAACCGTTAAAGGCGGACGTGTGCTTGGCTTTGCAGCCCTGACCGTCGTTGGCGACGGCGATGGCAGTGTGGGTATGGGCAAGGGCAAGTCGCGTGAGGTTCCCCTTGCCGTTCAGAAGGCCATGGACGAGGCTCGCCGTCGCATGGTTCGCGTGCCACTCAAAGGGGGCACCTTCCACCACACGGTGACAGGCCGTCATGGTGCCTCAAAGGTTCTTATCTCCCCGGCTGCAAAAGGAACCGGAATTATTGCAGGCGGGCCTATGCGCGCCATTTTTGAGGTGATGGGCGTGACCGATGTGGTTGCAAAAAGCCTGGGCTCAACCAACCCTTACAACATGGTGCGCGCAACCATCAATGGCCTTGCAAATATGCAGACTCCCTCTCAGGTGGCAAACAAGCGCGGCCTGTCCATTGAACAGATTCTGTCCTAAGGCAAGAACACCTTAATTACGAAGGCAGCGGCAATGACAAAGAAAACTCTCACAGTCAAGCTCTTAAAGAGCCCTATTGGAACTCGTGCCGACCATAAGGCCACCGTGCTTGGCCTCGGTCTGAAGAAGATTCGCCAGACACGCGTGCTCGAGGACACCCCCGCAGTGCGCGGAATGATCAACAAGGTTAATTACCTGGTTCAGGTTATCTAAGGATTCATCATGGACGATACATTGCGACTTAACACCATCGCGCCTGCCGAAGGCTCCAAGCATGCTAAAAAGCGTGTTGGCCGCGGCATTGGATCGGGTCTTGGAAAGACTGCCGGTCGTGGTCACAAGGGCCAGAAATCTCGCTCGGGCGGCTTTCATAAGGTGGGCTTCGAAGGCGGCCAGATGCCCAAGCACCGTCGACTTCCAAAGCGAGGCTTTACAGCACCTTTCGGCAAGTTCACCGAGCAGGTCCGCCTCTCAGACCTTCAGCGCCTTCCTGTTGAGGAGGTCGACCTTCTTGCCTTAAAGCAGGCCGGGGTCATCTCCGAGCTCGCCCGTCAGGCCAAGGTTATTCTCTCCGGCAGCCTGACCAGCCCCAAGAAGCTTCGCGGCCTTGCGGTCACCCCAGGCGCAAAGAAAGCCATCGAAGACGCCGGCGGCAGTGTGGAGTTGCTCGAGCCCGCACCTAAAGTGCGCAAGCTCCCTTCCAAACAAGCAAGGGCTGATGCTGCCGCGGCTGCCCAGGCCTAAGCAAGATCGTTATGCGCCCCACCACCGATAAATTCGCCGACCTGCGCAGACGCCTGTTGTTTCTGTTGCTGGCCTTGGTGGTCTATCGGCTTGGTGCCCATATTCCCGTACCTGGTATCGACCCCAACGAGCTTGCTGCGCTTTTCAAGTCTCAGGCCGGGGGCATTCTTGGTATGTTTAATATGTTCTCAGGCGGTGCCCTGTCGCGCTTTACTGTTTTTGCCTTGGGCATCATGCCCTACATCTCAGCCTCCATCATCATGCAGCTCATGACCGTGGTCTCGCCCACGCTTGAGGCGATAAAGAAAGAGGGCGAAGCGGGTCGCCGAAAAATCACCCAGTACACACGTTACGCCACGGTGGTGTTGGCCATTGTTCAGGCCATTGGTATTTCCGTTGCGCTTGAATCGCAGCCTGGCCTCGTTGTCGACCCGGGGCTTGTCTTTCGTTTTACAACCGTTGTGTCCTTGGTTACCGGCACCATGTTCTTAATGTGGCTTGGTGAGCAGATTACCGAGCGCGGCCTGGGCAACGGTATCTCCATCATTATTTTTGCGGGCATTGTTGCGGGCCTTCCTGCAGCCCTGGGTGGTTTGTTTGAGCTGGTTCGTACGGGCTCCATGGCGGCCCTGGTGCTCATGTTCATCATAGCTCTGGTTGTCCTGGTTACCGCCTTTGTTGTCTTTGTTGAGCGCGGGCAACGCCGTATTCTGGTGAATTACGCCAAGCGTCAGGTAGGCAACAAAATCTACCAAGGCCAGACCTCCCACCTGCCGCTTAAGCTCAATATGTCAGGCGTTATTCCGCCCATCTTTGCCTCAAGCATCATTCTTTTTCCCGCCACCCTAACCTCTTGGTTCAGTAGCGGCCAGGGCGAGGGCGACAGTTTTCGTTGGCTCTCCGACTTTGCTGCATCCCTCTCACCAGGGCAGCCTCTCTACATTGGCCTATATGCCGCAGCCATTATCTTTTTCTGCTTTTTCTACACGGCCCTTGTCTTTAACAGCAAAGACACCGCTGAGAACCTTAAGAAGAGTGGCGCCTTTGTTCCGGGTATTCGCCCAGGCGACCAGACGGCCCGTTATATCGACAAAATTCTAATGCGCCTCACACTTGTGGGCGCCATTTACATCACGCTCGTCTGCCTCTTGCCGGAGTTCTTGGTGATGAAGTGGAACGTGCCTTTTTACTTCGGTGGAACCTCACTTCTTATTATCGTTATTGTCACCATGGATTTCATGTCTCAGGTCCAGTCCTACGTCATGTCGCAGCAGTACGAAAGCCTCCTGAAGAAGACAAATTTCAAAGGGGGGTTCAGCCGCTAAATGGCTAAAGACGATGCCATTCAGATGCAGGGAGAAATTCTTGAAAATCTGCCGAATGCCACCTTTCGAGTCAAGCTCGAAAACGGTCATGTTGTGCTCGGGCACATTTCAGGAAAGATGCGCATGCACTACATTCGCATTCTTCCCGGAGACAAGGTGACTGTTGAAATGACCCCCTATGACTTAAGCAGGGCCCGTATTGTTTTTCGTGCGAAATAGACATTTACTGAAGGAAATCCATCATGAAAGTTTTAGCGTCCGTCCGGCGAATCTGCCGAAATTGCAAAATCATCAAGCGACATGGCGTGGTACGTGTCATTTGCACCGACCCACGACATAAGCAACGTCAAGGTTAATAAGGAGCTGCCTCATGGCCCGTATTGCTGGAATTAATATCCCTAGCCACCAACACACCGATGTTGGCCTTACCGCCATTTATGGCATTGGCCGTCCGCGTGCCCGCGAAATATGCAACGCGGTGGGTGTTCCCTTCACCAAGAAGGTGAAAGACCTCACCGACGATGAGCTCGAGAAGCTGCGCACCGAGGTTGGCAAGCTCACCACAGAAGGTGATCTGCGCCGAGAAGTCTCAATGTCGATCAAGCGTCTGATGGACCTCAGCTGCTATCGCGGACTGCGTCACCGTAAAGGCCTGCCTGTTCGTGGTCAGCGCACCCGCACCAATGCCCGCACCCGCAAGGGACCGCGCAAGGGCAGCATCACCCTTAAGAAATAAAGGACCTCTGTTATGGCAAAAACCGCTAGTAGCGCCAGTCAGCGCGGCAAGAAGAAGGTTCGTAAGAACGTCACGGATGCCGTGGCCCATATTCATGCCTCGTTTAACAACACCATCATTACCATCACCGACCGACAGGGCAATACCCTTTCGTGGGCAACCTCGGGCGGCGCCGGCTTTAAGGGCTCGAGAAAAAGCACGCCCTTTGCCGCTCAGGTGGCCGCCGAAGCTGCAGGTAAGGTAGCCGTTGAGTGCGGTGTTAAAAACATCGAAGTTCGTATTAAGGGCCCTGGCCCGGGGCGCGAATCCACTGTGCGGGCGCTTAACGCACTGGGCATTCGTGTGACGCAAATCTCCGATGTCACTCCTGTTCCGCACAACGGCTGTCGCCCGCCCAAGCGCAGGAGAATTTAATTTTTTATCAATAAGCCCACCGTTCTGCCAGATTCATAGAGCAGAACATCCGGAGGAATGCCCGCCTTGTTCGATCTGGCTGGCCTATCCCCCCGATACTTTCGAAAGGAAAAAAAGTGGCACGTTATACAGGACCGCGTTGTAAGCTTTCTCGCCGAGAGGGCACAGACCTTGGATTCAAAAGCGCCAGACGCTCGCTTGAGTCCAAGTGCAAGCAGGACACGAAGCCAGGCCAGCACGGCCGGACCTCGGGCGCCCGAACCTCCGACTACGGAAAGCAGCTGCGCGAGAAGCAAAAAGTCAAGCGTATGTACGGCATGCTCGAGCGCCAGTTTCGCCGCTATTTTGCGAAGGCCTCTGGCCGCAAGGGCAACACTGGCGAGAGCCTGCTGCAAATTCTTGAGTCAAGGCTCGACAACATTGTCTACCGCATGGGGTTTGGTTCCACCCGTGCCGAGGCGCGACAACTTGTAAGCCATAAAAGCATCGCGGTCAACGGCCGCGTTGTTAATGTCCCTTCGGCGCAGGTCAAGCCCAACGACATCGTGGCGGTTGCGGAAAAGTCCCGTGGCCAGGCGCGCATTGTCTCTTCGCTTGAACTTGCCGAGCAGCAAGGTTTTCCTTCATGGGTCTCGGTCGACCCCAAGAAAATGGAAGGTGTCCTGAAGCAAGTGCCCGAGCGTTCCGACCTGTCGGCTGAAATTAACGAGAGCCTCATCGTCGAACTTTATTCGCGCTAATTGTCTTTAATTTCCTTAGAAGGACTCCCATGCTCAATGCCTTTTTAAAGCCTCGCATTATTGAAGTTGAACCGCTCTCGCAGAACTCCGCAAAAATCGTTATGGAGCCCTTTGAGCGCGGCTTCGGCCACACCCTTGGCAACGCTCTTCGCAGGGTCTTACTCTCCTCAATGGAAGGCTATGCCCCGACCGAGGTTCAGATTGCAGGTGTCGTGCACGAGTATTCCACCATGGAGGGCGTGCAGGAAGATGTCGTCGATCTGCTTTTGAACCTCAAGGGAGTGGTTTTTCGTCTTGAAGGCCGTGCCGATGTTCTGCTCTCGTTGCGCAAACAGGGCCCAGGCCCGGTCACAGCCGCAGACTTCGACCTTCCCCATGACGTTGCGGTGCTCAATCCCGATCATGTCATTGCCAATCTTTCCGATGACGTCCGGCTCGAGCTCCAGGTTCGCGTTGAAAAGGGCCGTGGCTATATGCCGGGGTCGCTGCGTCATCTTGGTGATGAGTCCACGCGCTCCATCGGGCGTATCGTGCTTGATGCCTCGTTCTCACCTGTCTCGCGCGTGAGTTATACCGTGGAAAGCGCACGGGTGGAGCAGCGTACAGACCTTGATCGCCTGGTCATCGAGGTTGAGACCAATGGCGTTCTTGAGCCCGAAGACTCGGTGCGTCAGGCCGCTCGTATTCTGGTGGACCAGCTCTCGGTCTTTGCTGCACTTGAAGGTGCCGAGCCTGCCGCAGAGTCCGGGCGGGCCTCACAGGTCGATCCCATGCTCATGCGCCCAGTCGACGACCTTGAGCTAACCGTGCGTTCGGCAAACTGCCTAAAGGCCGAAAGCATTTATTACATTGGTGACCTTATTCAGCGCACCGAAAACGAGCTTCTTAAAACGCCTAACCTTGGGCGAAAGTCGCTTAACGAAATTAAAGAAGTCCTTGCATCCAGAGGTCTGACCTTGGGCATGAAGCTCGAGAACTGGCCGCCT
>JAURFZ010000075.1 GCA_030834045.1 Burkholderiales bacterium | reverse complement strand
ATGATGGTGCTTGCATGGCGAATCGTGGCAAGCCGATGGGCGATGATGATACTTGTTCGGCCCTTGGAGACCTCCTCCATTTCTTTCTGAATGGCCCGCTCAGATTCCGAGTCAAGTGCAGAGGTGGCCTCATCAAAAATGAGAATCGCAGGCTTTTTCAGCATGGCACGCGCAATAGCAACCCTTTGTTTCTCGCCACCAGAAAGCTTTAGGCCTCGTTCACCCACCAGGGTATTGAGACCGTCGGGAAGCCGCTGCACCAGGGATCCAAGCCGTGAGGCAGCAATGGCCTGCCAGAGTTCCTCCTCGCTGGCATCGGGCTTGCCGTAACGAATGTTGTAGGCCAGGCTGTCGTTAAAAAGTACGGTGTCCTGCGGGACGATCCCAATAACTCTACGTAATGAGTCTTGTTGCACGAAACGAATGTCTTGGTCATCAATGCAGATTCGGCCTGACTGGGTGTCATAAAACCTATAAAGCAGCCGAGCCAAGGTGCTCTTGCCGGCCCCCGACGAGCCAACCACAGCAACGGTCTGACCAGGCTCAATCTCAAGATCAAGGTCTTTCAGAATGGGTCGCCGCGGGTCGTAGGCAAAGCCCACTTTTTTGAAATGAATGCCACCCTTTGTGACCACCAGGGCAGGCGCTCCGGGTGGGTCGGCCACCTCTTGGTTCTGGGCCATGAGCCCAAAGAGCCTTTCCATGTCGGCAACACTCTGCTTAATTTCTCGGTAAAGCACCCCAAGAAAATTCAGTGGAACGTACAACTGAATCAGAAAGGCATTGACAAGCACCAGGTCGCCAATGGTCATGTGACCCTGCTCCACGCCAACCACTGCCTGCCAGAGCATCAGGCTTGCAGCGGTGGCAATAATGCACGCCTGGCCAATGTTAAGAACCGACAACGAGGCCTGGCTTTTAATCGCGGCCTCCTGCCAGCTTGCAAGGCTGCGGTCGTAGCGCTGCGCCTCAAAGGTCTCGTTGTTGAAATACTTCACCGTCTCGTAATTCAGCAGCGAGTCGATGGCTCGGGCATTGGCGCGCGAATCCAGTTCGTTCATCTCGCGACGAAAGTGGGTTCGCCATTCGGTTACAAAAAAGGTGAAGCCCACATAGGTAAAGAGCGCTCCTAAGGTAATAAGGGCAAAGGCAGGTGGATAAAACCAGGCAAGCCAGGCGGCGACAAGCAGTACTTCGACGGCAGTGGGCACGATGCTGTAGAGGGTGAAGTTAACCAGCGTGCCAACGCCTCGGGTTCCGCGCTCAATGTCCCGGGTAAGCCCTCCGGTCTGGCGTTCAAGGTGAAACCTTAAAGAGAGCCGATGCAGGTGTTCAAAGACCTGTCGGCTAATGTCGCGCACTGCACCCTGAGTCACCCTTGCAAAAATCAGCTCACGAAGCTCGGTTAGGCCTGTAGAGGCTAGGCGTATGAGGCCATAGCCTGCAATAAGCCCCACCGACACCCCAATGATGGCCGAGCCTGGGGTAAGGCCGTCCACAATTTCCTTAAGTAAAACCGGAATGCCAATATTGGCCACCTTGGCGCTCACCATGGCCGCAAGCGCAAGGCCCATGCGCAGCTTGTATTTCAGAAGATAGGGCAGGAGCTTTCGAATGACGGGCCAGCTTCCCCGTGGACCGGCTGTGTTTAACTCAGCGGTTGGGCCTGCTGGTTCTGGGCTGGCGAGTGGAGCGGTTGAGGCGTGGTGGCGCACGAGAACTGGTTATCCTTGGTTTTTTACATGGGGTGCGTTGCAGCAGACGACGTTAGGCAACTCCCTTCATTATGGTGGTTTCATCTGATTTCAAGAAAGGCGGCTTGTTATGAGTAAACATCGAATTGCAGTCCTTCCGGGCGATGGTATTGGGAAAGAAGTGGTGCCCGAGGGTCTTCGGGTGTTGGAAACGGCCGCCCGCCGATTCGATATTGGCTTTGATTTTGTGAGCTTTGATTTTGCAAGCTGCGATTATTATGCCCTTCACGGTGCAATGATGCCCGCCGACTGGAAGGCACAGCTCTCGGGCTTTGAGGCCATTTTTTATGGTGCGGCGGGCTGGCCAGCCACCGTGCCTGACCATGTTTCGCTCTGGGGATCGTTGCTGAAATTTCGACGTGAGTTCGATCAGTACGTCAACCTGCGGCCTGTTCGGCTTATGCCGGGTGTTCGTTCACCCTTGGCAGGCCGAGCTCCCGGCGAGATTGATTTTTACGTTGTGCGTGAAAACACCGAAGGCGAGTACTCTGCCGTGGGAGGCCTGATGTTTGAGGGCACTGAACGTGAGGTGGTGGTGCAAGAGACGGTCATGAGCCGTGTTGGCACTGACCGAATTCTGAAGTTTGCTTTTGAGCTCGCCCAGAAGCGACCCAAGAAGCACCTGACCTCGGCAACAAAATCAAATGGCATTGCCATCACCATGCCCTGGTGGGACTCCCGTGTTGAGGCAATGGCACCGAGCTTTCCCGATGTGCGCGTTGACAAGTACCACATCGACATCCTTACAGCGCATTTCGTGCAGCATCCCGACTGGTTTGATGTTGTTGTGGCGAGCAACTTGTTTGGCGATATTCTCTCCGACCTCGGACCCGCCTGCACTGGAACCATAGGCATTGCTCCCTCAGCAAACCTAAACCCCGAGCGTCGATTTCCATCCCTTTTTGAACCTGTTCACGGGTCGGCTCCTGACATAGCGGGCAAAGGCATTGCCAACCCAATTGGTCAGATCTGGTCGGCGGCCCTGATGCTCGATTTTCTTGGCTACCCTAAGGCCCACGATGCCGTACTTAAGGCCATTGAGCAGGTTTTAGGGCATGGCCCCAAGACACCTGACCTCGGTGGTACGGCCAACACGGTGGAGGTTGGCAAGGCCATTGCTGAGGCCCTGAAGTCTGGCTAAACGCTATGTACGCAGATCTTCTTAGCCAGGCCTATAAGGCTGCCATTGCTGCGGCAGATCCCTTGCAGTGTCTGGGGCCGCAGCACCTTCCGGCCAGACCCAAAGGTAGAACCCTGGTGGTGGGTGCAGGCAAGGCCGCGGCCAGCATGGCTCTGGCAGTTGAAAGGCATTGGCCCGAGGACGCGCCGCTTGAGGGCCTGGTGATTACGCGCTATGCCCATGGCCTGCCCTTGACTCGGCTGCAATGCATGGAGGCGGGTCACCCGGTGCCTGATGAGGCCGGTCAGAAGGCGGCGCAGACCATTGCCCAACGGGTGGCCGAACTCACACCCGATGACCAGCTTCTTGTTCTGGTCTCGGGGGGTGGTTCAAGCCTGCTTGCCCTACCTGCGGCTGGTCTTAGCATGGACGATCTGCGCGCGGTGACTCAGCAGCTGCTTCGCAGTGGCGCGCCCATTCAGGACATGAATATTGTGCGCAGGCACCTGTCGCGACTGCAGGGCGGGCAGCTTGCTCTTATGTCGAAGGCGCCAGTGCGCACGCTTGTTATTTCGGATGTGGTGGGCGATCAGGCCTGCGATATTGCCTCAGGGCCTTGTGACCCAGATCCCAGCAGCTTTGAGGATGCCAGGGCTGTCCTTGCACGCTGGAATGTGGAGCCGCCCAGAGCGGTGGCTGAGCGACTTGAGTTGGGCTGCAAGGGCGCGATTGCAGAAACGCCCAAGCCCGGGGACCCTCGGCTCGCCCATGCGACCACCCTTATGCTTGCCACCGCCAAGGCAAGTCTGGATGAGGCCTGCCGCATTCTGGTTGAGAACGGTTTTCAGACCTTATGCCTTGGTGACGGTGTAACCGGGGAGGCGCGTGACGTCGCCGGTGTCATGGCCTCGTTGGTGCGCGAAATTGCCAGCAATCGCATCTCTGAGTTTAAGCGGCCTGTGGCAATCGTTTCGGGTGGCGAGTGCACGGTGACGGTTCGTGGTTCGGGCAAGGGCGGGCGTTGCAGTGAATTTCTTCTTGCCCATGGACTGGCCCTAGAAGCCCTGGGTGTTGGCCCCTGTGTCTGGGGCCTGGCTGCCGACAGCGATGGTATTGATGGTTCAAGCGATGCGGCCGGCGCCTACTTTGATCCGGGCTTTTTGAATCGTGCCCGTGCCCAGGGTCTTGACCCAAGGGGCTGCCTTGATAACAACGATGCCCTAAGTCTTTTTCGGGCGCTTGGCACCGACCTCTGCACGGGCCCAACCCGCACGAATATCAACGACATTCGTCTTCTTTTGGTCGTGGCATAGTGGTCGAATGACGCGAGAGCCTGCGACCCCGAATCCTGTGCCCCAAGGCTCGCCTGCTCTGGGCCAAAGGCTGCGACTTCGAGAGCCCGATGACTGGCATTTGCACCTGCGGGATGGGGCCATGCTCAAGGCGGTTGCTCCCTACTCGGCAAGGCAGTGCGGGCGGGCGTTGGTGATGCCCAACCTTCAGCCGCCAGTTGTCACAGTGGGCATGGCCGAGGCCTATGCGCACCGCATCGCCCAGGCACTGTCAGGCGAGAAGGCCGAGAACTTCGCCGAGCAACAGGCCGAGGGTTTCCGGCCCTTTATGACGCTCTACCTTACGGACAAAACCTCGTGCGAGGAGGTCGACCGTGCGGCACAGAGCCCTCATGTACTTGCCTTCAAGCTCTACCCGGCCGGGGCAACAACCCATTCCGATTCGGGTGTCACGAATCTTCAGGGGCTTGACGCGGTCTTTGAGCGTATGGAGGAACAAGGCGTGGTCTTGTGCATTCATGGGGAAGTGACATCACCCGAGGTCGATGTCTTCGATCGTGAGGCGCGGTTTATTGAGGAGCACCTTATTGCTCTGCGCAATCGTCATCCGGAGCTTCGAATTGTTTTTGAGCATGCCACCACCCGCGAGGCGGTTGACTACGTGCGCGAAGCCCGTGGCCCGATTGCCGCCACCATTACCCCACAGCATCTGCTCTACAACCGCAATGCACTTTTTCGATCGGGGCTTCGTCCGCATTACTACTGCCTGCCTGTCTTAAAGCGGGAGCCGCATCGCCAGGCCTTGGTTGCCGCGGTCACCAGTGGTAACCCCCGGTTTTTTATGGGCACCGACTCGGCGCCACACGACCGCGCCCTGAAGGAGGCCGACTGCGGCTGCGCAGGCTGTTTCTCAGCCCCCTTTGCCTTGGAGTTGTACGCCCAGGTCTTCGATGAGGCGCAGGCGCTCGACAAGCTCGAGGCCTTTGCGAGCCATTTCGGTGCCGACTTCTATGGCCTGCCACGCAATGCAGGCCAGGTCGAACTTCTTCGGCAAGACCATTGCATTTCCGATCGTCTCAGCCACGAGGGCCACACGCTTGTTCCTTTGGCAGCAGGTCAGGTGCTGCGCTGGCAGTATGCGGGCAGGGTGGAGCCATCTTTGGTTCGTTGGCCAAGCCCGCGGGTATCATCAGCATAGGAAGTGGGCTGGGCGGCCACTGCTGACATAGTCAGGAGAGGAAGGTCCGGACTCCATAGGGAAGGGTGACGGCTAACGGCCGTACGCAGCAAGTGGGATGAGACGCCCACCCAAGGCGAGGAATAGGGCCACAGAGACGAGTAATTGCGGCCTTCGGGCTGCAAGGATGTGAAACGCGGTAACCTCCACCCGGAGCAACACCAAATAGGCACACGGGTGTTCGGTGGATCCGTCCACCGGATACGAAGGGCGTCCCGTTCAAGTGTGCGGGTAGGTGGCTTGAGCCTGGCAGCAATGCCAGGCCTAGAGGGATGGCCGCTATAGACCAAGGCCGAGGGTGGCCAAGGTCCGTAACAGAATCCGGCCTACAGGCCCACTTCCCTTTTCATAAATTACTTTAAATATAAACACTTATCCCCTTGATTTACATGGGAATCTTAAGCTCGGACGGGCCTCAAGAAACCCTACCTAAGTATTTGTTTAGAAAGAAAAAAACTCGCTGTTCTCGCTTGACCGATCCCAGGCTTTTGCATAAAGTGGGAAACCGTGTGAAAAAGTGGGGAATAGTGGGTCCATGTTTTCGGGAATTTCAGCCCTCAGTCTAGATGTTAAAGGTCGAATGACGCTCCCAACGCGTTATCGGGATGCCTTGCATCGGGCCTCCGAAGGCCAGGTGGCCCTGCTCGAGAGCAATGACGGCTGCCTCTTGCTCATGCCCTTTACGCAGTGGTCGCGTCGGGTCGAGCGACTCACGCAGGGTGATGCCTTGGCCGCAGCTGGCCAGGACCCTGACCAAGACCTCGATTGGGATGACGACACGGGCCAAGAGCGGCGACGTTTTTGGCTCGGCCTAAGTGACACGCCCGAACTTGATTCTGCTGGGCGCATTCTGGTCAATCCCGTGCTGCGCGAAGGCGCAGGTATTGGCCGTGAAGCCATGCTGCTTGGCGTTGGCAGCCATTTTGAGCTCTGGGATCCCGAGCGGCTTGCCCGTCACAAGGAGCAGGTTCGCGTAAGAAAGTTTCGGGGTGGTCGTGATTGATCGCGCCGCCGACCGGTCATCCGATGCATCAGCCTGTGCTGCTGGGGCAGGCCGTTGATCAGCTTGTTCAAGACCCCTCAGGCTTTTATGTCGATGCGACCTTTGGACGGGGAAGTCATTCTCGCGAGATCCTTCGCAGGCTTAGCCCCAAGGGCAGACTGCTTGCCTTTGATCGCGACCCGCAGGCCCTTGAGGCGGGGCAGGCGCTTATGGCCAGTGACCCGCGGTTTCGTTTCCAGGCAAGCGCCTTCTCGGAACTCTCGGCGGTGCTT
>JAURFZ010000074.1 GCA_030834045.1 Burkholderiales bacterium | reverse complement strand
CTGAAAATCGATAAGCCCGTCGTCTTGGACTTCAAGGTAAGTAACCTCGAAGCCCTCGCGCTCAAGCTCTCGGCAGGTATCGAGCGTTGCCTTATGCTCGGTTTTGGCTGTAATGATGTGCCGTCCACGCTCTTTGTAGAAATGCGCTGCACCCTTAAGAGCCAAATTGATAGACTCGGTAGCACCCGATGTCCAGACGATTTCCTTCGCGTCAGCGTTCACAAGTGCCGCCACCTGCCGCCGTGCGTTTTCAACAGCCTCCTCGGCCCTCCAGCCAAATGCATGGCTACGCGAAGCAGGGTTACCAAACTCCTCCCTTAAGTAGGGAATCATCTGGTCCACAACCCGCTGGTCGATGGGCGTCGTAGAGGAGTAATCGAGATAAATAGGGAGCTGCATTCAGTTTCCTTTGGGAATCAGGGGTTGGCCACAGCGCTGGATACGGGGTCGCGAGCCTTCGCCATGTGAGCAGAATCGCGCTCTTCACGAAAAAGCACATGCCGCGTCACACTGCCTTCGACGACACCATGGTTTTTTTGCTTTTGCTCGTCCACCAGGTCGTGCAAGGAGACGGAGTCTAAAAAATCAACCATGTGACGATTCAGGCTTGCCCAGAGCTCATGAGTCATGCAGACCTGATCTTCATGGCAGTTTTGCTTGCCGCCGCACTGGGTGGCATCAAGCGGTTCATCCACCGCATAAATGATGTCAGCAACAGTTATGTCTTTGGAGGAGCGGGCGAGCCGGTAACCACCACCTGGCCCACGCATGGACTCCACCAGTTCATGCCGTCGAAGCCGGCCAAAGAGCTGCTCGAGATATGAAAGCGAGATCTTCTGACGCTGACTAATTGCAGACAGCGTGACCGGACCTTTCTCGTGACGAAGCCCCAAGTCAATCATTGCAGTGACGGCAAAACGACCTTTGGTTGTCAGACGCATAGCACTCTCTCCGTTTTGTGAACCCAAAAAAGTTTTCAAACAATCCAGCAATTCCCGACTAATTTGGTAGGAGTATAGAGAACTTGATCGAAACACTCAACTATTCAACATAAAAAACCCCGGGAAAAGCCGGGGTTTTTAAAAGGGAGACTCTCTGCTGCCTCCACTAAACGCCACCAGGAGCCCGATTAAGCCGCAGCCACCATGCTTGCCCGACGGCGGACCACTTCCATGAGGCCATTGCAGGCGTCCTCGATGCAATCGAGAGCCTGCTCAAAGCCTTGAGCCCCGCCGTGATAGGGGTCGTTGATGGTTGCTGCCTCGTACTCGGTCGCAAAGCGCATAAGCAGTTGCAACTTGTGCTGCAGCCCTCGGGGCGCTGTTCGTTGAAGCAAGGCCAGGTTATCCCAGTCCATGGCAAGGATGTAGTCGTATTCGCTAAAGTCGGCCATCTCCACCTTGCGGGCGGAGTGATCAGAGAGGTCGTAGCCACGCTTTTGCGAGGCTGATGTGGCCCTGGGGTCGGCCGCCTCGCCGACATGGAAGGCATGGGTACCGGCCGAGTCGGCCTGCACAAGGTCGGACAAGCCCGAGGCCTTCACCATGGAATCGAACACGGCCTTCGCCATTGGCGAGCGACAGATGTTGCCCATGCAGACAAAGAGAACACGGGTCTTGATGCCCAGCGACTTCGAAGGCTTGTTGAGGGAGGGCTCAACCTTTTTTGTTGTCGTCGAACGCGTCATTTTTCTAGGTTTCCTTATGGTTAAAAACTATGCGGCTCGCATGCCCGAGGCAGGAGGTGGCAGGTCTGCCGCACTGGGAGGTACTTCAACTTGATCACGGAGCGCGCCGGCCCCGAAGGCCCTTTGCTTGAGACGCGCAAGCTCATCGCGAGCTTTCGCCGCCTTCTCAAACTCCAGGTTTCGAGCAAACTCGAGCATTTTTTTCTCGAGCTGCACGATTTCTTTTGCCAGTGCCTTCTCAGACAAAGGCTCGGCGAGATGGTGCTCAGCGAAGCCTGTCGCCGATGCACCGTCGCGTAACTCGGTACCCGAACGAACAATGCCATCGATAAGCTCGCGTACCTCTTTAATGACAGAGGTTGGAACGATGCCGTGCAGCAAATTGAACTCGGTCTGCCTCTGGCGCCGACGATTCGTCTCTTCGATAGCCCTGTTCATGGAGTTTGTATGCCGGTCGGCATACAAAATAGCCTTGCCGTTTAAATTTCGAGCCGCTCGCCCGATGGTTTGAATGAGACTGCGCTCAGATCGCAAAAAGCCCTCTTTATCAGCATCGAGAATGGCAACAAGTGAGACCTCGGGAAGATCGAGCCCCTCGCGCAAAAGATTAATACCAACCAGCACATCGAACTGACCAAGCCGAAGGTCGCGCAGTATTTCGACCCGCTCCACCGTATCGATGTCGGAATGAAGGTAGCGAACCGCCACCTGGTTCTCGGCCAGGTAGTCGGTTAGGTCTTCCGCCATTCGTTTGGTGAGAGTGGTTACCAGAACACGCTCGCGTCGTTCAACCCTCAGGCGAATCTCGGAGAGCAGATCATCCACCTGAGTTCGGGCAGGACGAACCTCGAGCTCAGGGTCGATCAGCCCAGTGGGCCGAACAAGCTGCTCGATGACCGCGCCTTCTGATTTCTGAAGCTCGTAGTCGGCCGGCGTGGCCGAGACAAAGATGGCCTGCCGAAGCTTGGGCTCGAACTCATCGAAACGAAGCGGGCGATTATCGAGCGCAGACGGCAGCCGAAAGCCGTAGTTCACGAGTGTTTCTTTACGCGAGCGATCGCCTCGGTACATGCCACCGAGCTGCCCAACCATGACATGGCTTTCATCAAGAAAAATGAGGGCGTCCGAGGGGAGGTAGTCGAGCAAGGTTGGGGGTGCCTCGCCGGGAGCAGCCCCAGAGAAGTGACGCGAGTAGTTCTCGATACCCTTACAGAACCCAAGTTCACCAAGCATTTCAAGGTCGAATCGGGTTCGCTGCTCGAGCCTTTGCGCCTCGACGAGCTTGCCGTCTTTAACAAACTCAGCCACCCGTTCAGAAAGTTCTTGTTTGATGGTCTCAATGGCCCGCAGCACAACCTCGCGCGGCGTAACGTAGTGAGACGACGGATAGACCACAAAACGGGTGACCTTTTGACGAATGCGCCCCGTGAGAGGATCGAAGAGCTGCAAGGACTCCACCTGATCGTCAAAAAGCTCAACACGTACCGCAAGCTCTGCATGCTCGGAGGGGAAGATATCGACGGTATCGCCGCGTACCCGGAAGCTGCCGCGAACGAACTCCATGTCGTTGCGTCGATATTGCATACGTACAAGTTGCGCAATGACTTCTCGCAGAGACAGTTTGTCGCCTGCGCGCAGGCCTAAGACCATGGCGTGGTAGTCGGCAGGGTTTCCGATGCCGTAAATGCAAGAGACAGTCGCCACAATGATGGTGTCACGACGTTCGAGCAGTGATTTTGTGGCCGAGAGACGCATCTGCTCGATGTGCTCGTTGATGGCGGAGTCTTTTTCAATAAAAAGATCACGCTGGGGCACATAGGCTTCAGGCTGGTAGTAATCGTAGTAGGACACGAAATACTCGACGGCATTCTTTGGAAAAAACTCGCGCATCTCAGAATAAAGCTGTGCGGCCAGGGTTTTATTGGGAGCCAAAATAAGGGCTGGGCGACCGAACTCCGCAATGACATTAGCCATAGTGAAGGTCTTGCCCGATCCCGTAACCCCCAGAAGGGTTTGGAAGACGAGCCCATCCCTCACCCCTTGAATAAGTGCATCAATGGCCTGAGGTTGGTCTCCGGAAGGACGAAACCCACTGACCAGATGAAACGGGCTAAGTGTTTGAACCGACATGCTAAACTTGTTGAAATTCGCAGATAAAAGCGACATGAATTGTTAAAAAATCGTGATACAACTCTCGAACACGAGGCCTATTTTCGCTTGGCTTGCACTAAATTTCCACGCTTTTTTTTTAAGCCCATTCCTTGACATTTCACTTCTCTTCTGATCATGCCCGCCCTCGCCCCCTCCCCCTTTGCCAGTGTTGAACAAGCAGCCCGCGACCCCATCCTGGGGCTTACCGAGGCTTTCCATAACGATTCTCGGCCAATCAAGGTCAATCTGGGGGTCGGCGTCTACCTTACCGAGGCAGGTAAGGTTCCACTTCTTCAATGTGTCCACCAGGCTGAAGGGGCCCTCGCTTCGGCAGCCCTTGCCAAAAACTATCTTCCGATCGATGGAGCGCCGCTTTATAACAAGGCGGTTCGCGAGCTGCTTTTTGGCTCCAACAGCCCACTAATCGCAACCAACAGGGTCGTCACGGTTGAAACCTTGGGGGGGACAGGCGGCCTGAAGGTTGGTGCTGACTACCTCAGACGCCTAATGCTTAAGAGCAAGGTGGCAATTAGCAACCCTAGCTGGGAAAACCACCGCGCCATTTTTGAAATGGCAGGCTTTGAAGTGGTGAACTACCACTATTACGACCCCGTGAAGCGTGGAGTCGATTTTGAGGCCATGTGCAGTAGTCTTTCAAGCCTACCCCAGGGGACCATTGCGGTGCTCCACGGCTGTTGCCACAACCCCACCGGCGCTGACCTTGAAGAGTTCCAGTGGGATACGGTTATTGGCCTATGCGCAGAAAGGGGCTTGTTCCCTTTTCTTGACATGGCCTACCAGGGTTTTTGGAAAGGGCTTGCAGATGACACGCTTGCGGTTCGTAAGTTTGCCGACTCTGGCCTCTCCTTTATGGTCTCCAACTCGTTCTCAAAATCCCTGTCACTTTACGGGGAGCGTGTAGGCGCGCTGTCAATCGTTACCGGAAATGCCACTGAGACCGCCAATGTCCTCAGCCAAATCAAGCGCACCATTCGTACAAACTACTCAAATCCACCCACTCATGGTGGCGCCATCGTGGCATCCATTCTCAATAGCCCCGACCTTCGAGCCCTCTGGGAGACTGAGCTTACTGAGATGCGTGAGCGTATCCGCACGATGAGGCATGAGCTTGTGAAAGGTCTTGAGAAACTTAAGGTGCCCCAGGACTTTTCTTTTGTAACCCGCCAAAACGGGATGTTTAGCTACTCTGGGCTTAAGGCCGACCAGGTCGAACTCCTTCAGACCCAATACGGTATTTACGCCCTTAGTACGGGACGTATTTGCGTTGCTGCCCTCAACAGTAAAAATGTTGGCTATGTCTGCGAGGCCATTGCAGACGTGGTTAAGCAATAAATGTTTTGCCGCTAGTTACTCTTACAAGACGGATCAAACTCCGTCTTAAGACGCGCTAACTTCTTTTCTTGCTCTGTCATGGGCGCGTCGCTTGCTGCGACAGGGTCGGGGCAGTTAGAACGGCTCTGGCTACAGCCAACGCTGGCAATAACAACAAGGGTACTTAAGAGGGATAAGAGCAAGCGCATAATGAAAGTATAGAAACATCCCGTAATCCTCATGATATTAACCCTGCTGGGATTCGCGTTCGCGTTCGGACTTTTGGCAAGCCGACTTGGCCTTCCTCCCATGGTTGGCTTTCTTGCAGCAGGCTTCGCCTTTAATCAAGTTGGTCTTGAGACACCCCCTGAGATCAACTTTATTGCAGACCTGGGCATCACCCTTTTACTCTTCACGATAGGACTCAAGCTCAATCTGAAGTCGCTTGCTGCGCCACGAATCTGGGCTGGAACCATGGTTCAAATGGTATTCACAGCAGGATTTTTTACACTGGTTCTTCTTCTTGGCCAGAAGCTTTACCCCATTGAGGGCCTTGCACTTACTGGGTTTGGCACAGGGTTAATTGCCTTTGGCCTTGCCTTTTCAAGCACCGTCTTCGTGGTCAAACTGCTGGAAGACCGTGGGGACGTTGGAACGCTTTACGGGCAGTTGGCCATTGGCCTACTCATCATGCAAGACCTTGTGGCTGTTGTTTACCTTGCCTTTAGCGAGGCGCAATACCCAAGCCTGTGGGCCTTTTCACTTCTTGCGCTACCTTTTGTTCGTCTCTTTCTACACAGGCTGCTTAACTTTGTAGGCCATGGAGAGCTCCTTATACTCACCGGGCTGGCACTTGCGACGATTGTTGGTTATTCGTACTTTCATGCCATTGGTATAAAAGGCGATCTTGGTGCCTTGGTACTTGGGGCCTTGCTGGCTAACCACCCGAAGTCGTCAGAGCTCGCCCAGTCACTTTATGGTCTTAAAGAAATGATGCTGGTCGGCTTCTTTCTGTCGATTGGACTTCAGGGCCTTCCTAACAGCGACATTACGCTTGTGGCACTTATTCTTTGCCTTTTACTGCCCCTAAAAACCGCCATCTATTTTGGAGTCTTTGCCCTTAGTCGCCTTCCCCTTCGTATCAATGCCCTGGCAAGCCTTAGCCTTTCAAACTTTTCAGAGTTCGGTCTTATTCTTTGTGCGCTCGCGGCACGTCAAGGCCTCATCCCCATTGACTGGCTCATCGTGTTTGCTCTGGCACTAAGCCTTAGCTTTGTCCTGTCTGCAGTAACAAACGCAAAAAGTGAGGCGCTTTATCAGCGCTTTAAGTTTCTCGCCAAGCGCTTTGACTTTGAGAACAAGGCCCTTAGAGACCAACGTAACAGCCTGTTGGAGGCCGACATTTTGGTTGTTGGCATGGGACGCGTAGGAGCAGGGGCTTACGATGCGCTTACAACAACTTTCAGCCATCAAATTATTGGGCTCGACCACAACCCCTCGCGGGTTAATGAGCACGAGGAGTTCGGCCGTAGGGTGATGGTTGCGGATGCATCCGATACAGATCTCTG
>JAURFZ010000073.1 GCA_030834045.1 Burkholderiales bacterium | reverse complement strand
CGATAATGTTGCCAAGATCATCGGTAGTCGCAATGGCAGCGAGCTCCTGGCCATTGATAAGAATGTCTCCAGCATCAACGGCGGTCATCGCGCTGGTTGCTGGGTCCGTTCCGCCGTTAATGCGCTGCCCTACCAACGCGTCTCCACCAACTGACGATTGCCCCATGCCTAAATCGGAGGTCTTAACAGACGCAATACTAATGTCCATTGTCTGATAAGCCTTGTCACCAATCTGAAGAATCTTGTTCTTGAAGGAGCCATCGAGAATTTTCTGGCTGTTGAATTCGGTTGTCGTGGCGATACGATCAATTTCTTCTTTGAGTTGCTGAACCTCCGCGTCAAGGGCTGATCGGTCTGCAGCGTTGTTCGTACCGTTGACCGATTGAACAGCAAGCTCACGCATACGCTGAAGAATGTTGGTGACCTCATCCATTGCACCTTCAGAGGTCTGCATCAGTGAAATGCCGTCGTTGGCATTTTTAATGGCCATGGTAAGACCACGGCTCTGAGCCTCCATTCGCGTACTAATAGCCAAGCCTGCTGCATCGTCTTTTGCCGAGTTAATTCGGCTGCCAGTGGAGAGTCGCTCCATGGCAGTTGAAAGCCTACGATTCACCTGAACCAGGGAATCTTGGGCCACCAACGACTTAATATTGGTATTGATAACTGACATGATTGACACCTCCTAAGAATCTGATTGAAGAAGGGAGAAATCCCTTCACTACAATTGCAGGATCGGTAAGCCCGTAGGGAACTTGAGGGCTGAACCTAAATTTAGAGCCGTTCATCAAACAAAATACCCTTAAGGTCCTCAATACGATTACCCACTCGAATGACAACTTCTTCAGGAATCTGCCGAACAACTTCGCCTGTTGTTGAGCTAGTGACCGTGACAATGTTTCGGTTGAGCCTCTGATCCACCGAGAACCCTAAACTTCGACCATTTTTGGACGCCTGCTCGTTTAACCGATCAACAATGTCTTGCAGTTTTTTCTGCATTTCGATCGGATCAATCTGAACAACCTGAATCTCTGGTTTGGCAACCTCTGCTTTTACGGTCGAAGTTGTGGCGCTGCTGACACCTTGCTTGAGAGCGGACGAAGTAAACCTCGCGATTCCACCTGGAATCGTTGCAGACGCTGCACCTGTCACTTGTTCTGCCATTTTTCGCTCCAATCGACATAAATGGCGAAAGGTTTTACATAACCTTTCGCCGCCATCGACTAAGGAATCGGGGGGGGCAGACGAAAACTAGAGGGGGTTTTTAAGAAAAATTTAAAATTATTTTTTTCTAGAGTTTAAGAGTATGTTTTATATAACTTTTTATTTCTTGTACATGTTCGCCAGGCCCTCAAAGGTACTCACCAAACCCTCCCGCTGGCGGGTGAACTGACCCACTAAGGTATCCATGACCGCGAACTGTCGGGTGTAGCGCTCAAGCAGAAGCTTCATTCTTTCATCGAGCTTCTCAAGGTCAGCCTCGTATCGGGAGATGGTTGCCTCGGCGCCATCCGTCTGGGTCATAAGCGAACCATCACTCTTCATGAAGTCCGTTAACGACTTCACGGCATCACCTGCGACCCCACGGCTAAGGTCACCAACCAAAGACTGAAAACTGGCATCGCCGGTAAGCATGGTGACCATTTCGGCGTAGTGGTCGGAAACAGCCGTATTAAAGGTCGCTTCATTAAGTGAAAGCGTTCCATCGCGCGATAGCTCCACGCCAAGATCTCGCAGCGCCGTGAGGTTCTCGCCGGCCGCACTGGAGGTTGACGTGACCATGGAGCGAATTTGATAAAGAAGGTTGCGTGCAGTTGAGTCTCCTCGAAGGGAGCCACTGTAGATGTCTTCTTCATCTTCTTTGTTGGGTTCACCGGTAAGTACCCCAAAATCGGAAACCGCGTCGTTATAGGCCGCGATAAGCGTCTGTAGCTTCTCTTTAATGGGGGCGGGGTCCCTGTTAAAACTAAGCGTTGCTGCAGACGTAGTGGGCGCCAGCAATTCTAAAGACACACCGGAAATGACATCAGAGAAGGTATTGGAGGTTCGGCTTATCGTCAGGCCATCAATGGTTACTGTTGCATCCGAGGCGCTTTTAAGACTGGTTGCAAACGACACACCCGTAACAGCAGAGCCAGCAACAAAGGCAGAAACATCGGAAACCGTTGCTGTAAGACCAGCCGCAGACCCATCAAAAGAGATCCCTGCAGCATTCCCATCGGAGGCCGCAAACTGAAAATCAAGAGATCCGTCCCCGTTATTGGTAATGGACCTGCCAAGTACGTTGGTGATGAAGACGTCGTTCTCAAGCGCTGTCTTAACCTTACCAGCAACGGTGGCCGCCGTATCGCCGGCGGTTACCGACACCGCCACACCTGCCACCGTAATAGTTCCGCTTTCAGTTGCATCACCGAACAGAATTTTTTGTACCTCACCTGTTCCGGAGGCATCGTCCGACGCCATGGTGAAGGCATTATCAACACCCTCTTCTCCAACCAATACAATTCGATATGGCGCGCCGGAGCCGTCGCCTGTATTGAGCAACTGGGCGGTTACACCTAAGCCTGCGCTGTTAATGGACTCAACAATGCCGGAGGGGGTGGACTTACTGGAGGCCACACGAATGGATTGCTCCTCTCCATTAACGGTTAGCGTCAAACTAAATGCTGAGCCTCCATTCAGTTCTGTGTCTGCCTCTGCAAAACCATCAGAGGCAGTTCGCTGAGCCGTTGCGAGACTCACTACCTCAATACTGTGATTGGCAGGGCTTGCGGAAGAAGATGTGGTTGCCGTAAAAGCCGAGGGGTTGCTATTAAAAGTTGCAAAACTATTGAAGTCACCGGTCTCATTCAGACCTTCAAAGGCAGACTTCAAATTTGCAAGAATTGCCATGAGCGCGCCATAGCCTGATATTTTGGCTTCACTCTTCTGAATTTTTGACTCAATAGCCTGCTGACGCGGAGCCTTTTCTGCTTCAACAAGGCTCTGAGCAAGCGATTTGGTATCAACCCCAGAACCTGCTCCAAGGGCGTACGCTAAATTTGTGTTTACAGCCATCTTTTGAGGTTTCGTCTAGTCATGAGAAAACTTAAGGTCTAAGAATAAAAAAGTTAGAAGTAATCTCTTAACGAATGTACTCAAACAAATTCAGCCGGGAAATCTGGGCAAAACTGGCCTGGCTGGCCTGAAGCGACAACATACGCTTTTGCATCTCTGTTACGGCCTCGTTGTAATCCAGGTCCTCAATCTCACTTAAAACCGTTTTAAGCTGCAGCCGGGTTTCATCAATAACGGCTAACTGGTTGTCCACTACATTCATGGCGGAGCCCACCTTGGCCTGGCTTACGGCCACGCGCTGCGACAGGGTGTCGAGCTCCTCAAGCCCGCGGTTCATATTGTTGCGGTCGGAGCTGCGCATGGCATCCACAAGGTCCTGAATAGACTGGAAAAAACTTCGCGACTGGTTGCTGCCATCGGGTTGAGGGCGGGTCACTCCGTCAAACACCTCTGTTCCGGTGCGATTAAGCTTTACTGTGCGCTGATCGCCGACCTCTACTAAATTAACAGTTTCGTCGCCCTGGTACACAATTTCGCCAGTCGCATCCGCTCCGAAGGCGGGCGTGAAAACCCGTGCCCCACTAAATAGATACGCCCCATTGGCATCACGGGTATTGGCAAAACTAAGTAAGTCTTCCTGAAGGCCCTGCAATTCCACGGCAATGATTTCCCGGTCTTTGGGGCCGTAGGTGTCGTTAAGGCCCTGAATAGTCAATTCTTTAATGCGGGCAAGCAGGTTTGTCACGCCTTTTAGGGCGGTCTCTTCGGCGTTAAGGCGGTTCTGAGTGGTTTTAATGGACGACTCGAAGCTGTCTTGACGGGTAATCACCGACTTCAGCCTTTGCATGGCGGTTGCCTTATCAGGTGCATCACTAACCTGCACCACCTTCTTCCCTGTTGATAACTGCGCCTGGCTTTGGGCGAGGCTATTCTGGGTCTGCGTCATCTGGCTTAAGGCGCGGTCAAAGAAAAGGCTGGTTGAAACTTTCATGACTTACTCCTAGCGAACCGCAAGAATGGCGTCGAACAAGGTGCTTGCCGTCTGCATCACCTTGGCATTAGCCTGGTAGGCCTGCTGGTAACGAATAAGGTCGGCGGCCTCCTCATCAAGGCTTACGCCTGAAATCTTGTCGCGGGCCTGCACGGCCTGGTCTTTCACCACCTCCAGGGCCTTCTGGGCAATGCTCGCCTGAAAGGAGGCATTGCCTACGTCGGTGACCACCTGACCGTAGGCGTCGGCCAGGCTAAAGCCACCCGCGCCTCCCACAATGGCTGCGGTCTGAAGGTTTGCAATACGAATCATGTTTGCGTTGTTGCCAATGCCGTCCTGGTTCCCATCCACAGCAAACCGGTCGCCCGCCGCAGGGGTTGTGTTAAGAAATAGCGCCACACCCCTGTGGGTTATGCCCTGCTGAGCGTCGTAACTGCGCTCTGCAACCAGGGAATTGGTAAGCCTGTCAATAATTTGAAATTCCGTGGCACTTGTAAAAACCACATCGAAGGGCTCTGCCCTTAGGCTTTCAATGGGGTCTCTCTCTCCCTGCTTGTAAGTGGCGCCCAATGTAAACCCAACACCAAGGTCGGGCCGGACATCGGGGTCGCTGGCGTCGGGTGTGTGCGTAAGCGTGGAGAAGACAATAAGATCTTCCTTCACCTCGCCGCTTACATACACGCCTGTGCGAAAGCCCAATTTGGCAAGGTCAGTGGTAAAGCCTGTCTGGCCAAGGCCTATGCGAATCTGAGAGTCCTGGGGGCTTACACTGTCTTCAACAATGGGCTGAAAAAAGGCAAGCTTCGTCTCTTCTACCGTAGTTACATCGCCATCGGTATCAAAGGATTTCGCGTCAATTTCAAGGCCCGAAAAGGCGCGAACAACTTGCGCGCTGCTTAATGCACTGACCTCAAGGTCTTGAATAAGAAACCCGTGTTTTTCGGGCGGCCCTTCGGAGGCTGCAAAACGAAGGCTGACGGTGTTGTCAGCATTAAGAATCACCCGCCGGTCGCTTTGCTCGGAGAAAAAGGCGCTACCGGCTGTCGTAAGTGCTGTATGCACCTTGGCTGCAACGCCTGCGGCTGTATCTGTCGCTAAGACAGAGACGGTGACTCCTCCAATGGTAAGGTCGCCGTCAGCAGTGGGGGCGTTGAACGACAAGAGTCGCTCCTCACCAAGGGCCCAGGGGCCCTCTACGTAATCATCGGACACTGTCGCATACTGAATGGACGAATGACTGGTTGAAACGGAAAGCTCGTCAACCTCGCGGTCGTTTGTCGCGTAATAGATGACAATTGATCCGTCGTCATAGACCTGAACACTACGACCACCAAAGTCGGTAACAAACGCGCTCATGTTCAAGGCCTCGGCTACCCGCTCAGCCACCGTAAGCGCTGCATCGCCGACTGCAACATTGACTGTCTCTGTTCCCACTGTAATGGTTCCATCAACAGAAATGGTTGAGAACGAGATGGTCTGTCGAGCGCCCATACCAAAACCCGTCTGCGCATCAAGATAGGCACGCAAATGCTCTGCCGTAATCTCGTACTTGCCCGAGGCGTTTGCGGTTACCCCGGGGTAGGCTATGGCCTTGGTCATCACACGGCCGTCTTCCTGGGTGATGTCGGTCACCAGCATGGGCGTAAGCCCCCCTGCCCCGTCCGTCACCTGGGTGACCCGCAGCGAACCAAGGCTGCGGTCGTTCATAACCAAATCGCCCTCGGCATAAACAAGCTCTTCCAGCGACACCTCAAAAGACTGAATAACACCCGACAAGAGTTCGGCAGGTCGCAAGGCCACGGTATCGCGCGAATCGTAGACATGGTCTAGGGTCAGCTCGGGACTGTTGGTAACCTTGGCCTTTACGCCATAGAAAAGCTCCATACCCCGATAGGCCTCATCATCAGAGGCGTTTAAGTACTGGGCGGAATAGCTGGAGCCTTCTGCAAAGGCCACATCGGCAAGCTTGGCATTGGCTAGAAAGTCTTCACCGGCCTGGTCAATTTCAAGGGCACGCTCCTCCTCGGTTAAAGGCCTGCCCAGTTCAATCTCGCGCTCTAAAATGCGTGCATCGGCCATCTGCCGGCCCAATAAATGCCGGCCGTCACGCGTAAGAACCTGAAAGTCAATGGGCTCGCCATTTAACTCGCCTAAATAAAGCGTGGTGTCAGAGTAGCCTGCAGGAATAACCGTAATGGGTGCCACCCGAACGCGGTCAAAGTCAACCGCCACGTCTTCAAGAACATTGTTGTCAAGCAGGGTCTGCCCGTCATCGGCCACGACGCGGTTTAATGCAATGGCCTCTTCATCAGGAAAGGCCTGGGGTGCTTCAAATAGCTTGGCATCGGCCCCGGTGGGGTTGAACTGGTTTTCAATGACCCGAAAGCGCGCGGCCGAGGCCACCTTGGTGGGGTCATCGGTATTTAAACGAATACCGGCTGCTGCGCTGTTTCGCACCTTCAGGCTCAATAGCTCGCCGTCCTTGGGTTCGCCCGAGAAGTTCAGGCGAATGCCATTCATTTCCAAAGACCGGGTGCCTGTAACCATCTGGCCTGTGCGCTCGTCAGTGGCCTGCCACTGTCCGCGCGTCACACGGTTATCAAGACCTGCACCGGTTCTGCTGTAGACCGTGAGGTTGAGGTTGTAGGCGCCAAGAACGTCGCTTGAAACAAGAAGATCGTCCTGGGCACCAAAGTCAACTGTCAACTGTCGGCCAA
>JAURFZ010000072.1 GCA_030834045.1 Burkholderiales bacterium | reverse complement strand
GTGCGCTGGAGTGGTGAGGGTGTCTGGGTGCCTTTGGGCGAGTTTGAGCTTGGTGTGAGCTTTGAAAACCACACCAGCCATCCCTCTGTGGGCGACATCCTGTTTTATCCGGGTGGTTTCAGTGAAACCGAAATTATTCTTGCTTACGGCTCTTGTTGCTTTGCCAGTAAGCTTGGGCAGCTAGCAGGCAATCATTTCCTTACGATCACGCAGGGCAAGGAAAACCTACGGCCTCTAGGGATGAAATGCCTCTGGGAAGGTGCACAAGACGTGGTGTTTGAATTAGCCTAATGGGATGATTGGTCCCGCTCAAACGCTGCTTGATGCCATTCGTGTTGGTGGGGATGTCTCGGTCAAAGAGGGTTGTGCATCGGGTGATTGCGGAGCCTGTACTGTTGTTTTAGCCTCACTGAATTCCGATGGATCCAGTATTCATTGGGCTGCCGTGAACAGCTGTATAAGGCTTGCTGGCTCAGCACTTGCTACCAAAATTTATACAGCGCAAGACCTTCCTAGACTCAACCAGGGCCAGCTCCACCCTGTTCAGCAGGCCCTGGTTGACTGCCACGCAAGCCAATGCGGGTTTTGTACACCCGGGTTTGTGATGAGCCTTTTCGCGCTCTACATGACCACCGTTGCGCGTGGCCAAAAGGTTACTCACGCGCAGGCGGTTGATGCCTTATCGGGAAACCTCTGCCGATGCACGGGCTACGCCCCTATTCTTCAAGCAGCCCTGACCATGCATCAGTACCCGGTTGTTCTTATCGATGAGAAGGCTCTTGTGCAAGAACTTTTGGTTCGTGCAGAAAACGAGGAGCAGGCACTTCAAGGCCTAAAGGGCTACCACAGGCCTAAGACACTGAAAGACCTGTTGGCCCTTCGTAGCCATAACCCGAACGCACTCCTGGCGGCGGGCACGACGGACGCTGGGCTGTGGATCACCAAGCAGTTGCAGAGCTTTGAGCAAGTCATTGACATCACAGCCACGCCAGAGCTTCTTAATCTAAGTTGCGACGACCACACCATGCGAATAGGGGCGGGGCGCACACTCAGTCAGGTCTTTGAGGTGCTGACTGGGGAATGGCCTGAGATTAAGACGTTTCTAGGCCGCTTTGCGGGGCTGCCCATTCGTAACTCGGCAACGCTAGGGGGCAATATTGCCAACGGCTCACCCATTGGCGATTGCATGCCCTTGCTTTTGGCTCTTAACGCAGAACTTATTCTTTCCCGTCTGGGTGAAAAAACCATCGTCAGTCGCACCGTGATGTTAAGCGACTTCTATCTGGCATACAAAAAGACGCGTCTGCAACCCGATGAGATTCTTCAGGCCATTCGCATTCCCCGACGCGGCGCAAACGAACACCTTCGCGCCTACAAGGTCTCGAAACGATTTGAGGACGATATCTCTGCGGTCTGCCTTGTGGTCTGGCTCTGTGAGAAAGATGCCGTCATTCATTCCATTCGAATGGGAGCAGGCGGTGTTGCTGCAGTACCTGCGCGCGCCCATAAGGCCGAAGCTGCTCTACTGGGTAGCCTTATAGAGCCCGCAAGCTTTGATCGGGCGGCAAAGGTTATTCAAGACGAGTTCCAGCCCATTTCCGATATGCGGGCCTCGGGTGAGTACCGAAGGCAGGTGCTTGGGAATTTGCTGGTGCGCCTAGGCCGAGCCTTGGCTTCGGGTGAAGAGGAAAGCCTTGACGGCTGGCATAGTCCTGAGCTGTTCATTGGCCAAGAGCCAGACCAACAGCAACAGCCCTTCAATAAGGACCATTAAAGATGGAACATATGGGGGCATCCGTTGTTCACGAAAGTGCAGTGGGTCATGTTACTGGGCTTGCCCCCTACATCGATGACCTTCCCTTGGTGCAGGGTAGTCTGCATGCAGCGCCCATTCTCTCCGACCAGGCCCATGCAGAACTGATTGAAGTACAAACTGCTGAGGCCCTTGCGATGCCTGGTGTGCACGCCATTCTTACAGCCCAGACCTTAAAGCAGTGGTCCATTTCCAACCATCTTGCAACGCCCTTAGAAGATGAGCCCATCTTTGCCGAAGAAAGGCTTTTGCATAAAGGACAGGTGGTAGGGCTGGTTGTTGCCGAGAGCCACTGGCTTGCGCGCGCGGCAGCACGTCGCGTTAGGCTCGTGTCCACACCCTTGCGAGCCATACTCTCCATTGACCAAGCTCTTGAAGCCAAGAGTTTTGTACTGCCGCCCGTTCACCTTAAGCGTGGCGATGTCGCAAAGGCCCTGCAGGGCTCTTCGCACCAGCTTAAAGGCCGGTTTGCACTCGGTGGCCAAGAGCATTTCTATCTCGAGAGTCAGGCCGCCTATGCACTTCCTCAGGAGCAGGGCCAGGTGTTTATTCACTCAAGCACCCAGCACCCCGGGGAGGTTCAGCACTGGGTCGCTCATGCCTTGGGTGTTCCCAATCACAAGGTTCGCGTGGAATGCCGGCGCATGGGTGGCGGTTTCGGTGGTAAGGAAACCCAGGCTGGGCAGGTTGCCGTATGGGCAGCGCTTGCCAGTCGTGCAACGGGCCGTGCGGTGAAAATGCGGCTTGATCGCGATGACGATTTTCTACTCACTGGAAAGCGTCATCCGTTTCTTTACGACTACCAAGTGGGATTTCAGTCCAATGGTTTGCTTAATGCATTAAAGCTTGTTATTGCAAGTAACTGCGGGTTCAGTGCAGACCTTAGTGGCCCTGTAGCCGACCGCGCTGTTTTTCACCTTGATAATGCCTATTGCCTCGAAAACATTGAGGTCGACTCCTACCGGTGCAAGACCAATCTGCAAAGCATGACGGCCTTTCGTGGGTTTGGTGGGCCGCAGGGCATGGTGCTTATTGAAACCGTCATGGGCGAGATCGCGCGACACCTTCAAAAAGACCCGCTAGAGGTTCGTTTTCAAAACGTCTACGACTCGGCCGAAGACAGCAGTCCGTCCCGACCTCGCAGTCTTACCCACTACGGAATGCAGGTGGAAGACAATATTGCTCCGGCTTTAATGAAAACGCTTGCCAAGAACGCCCAGTACAGTCAGCGCAGGCAGGCCATTGATGACTTCAATCGCCATAGCCAAACCCTTAAAAAGGGTCTTGCCCTGACCCCGGTGAAGTTTGGCATCTCTTTTACGGCCACCTTCATGAATCAGGCGGGAGCGCTGGTCAATGTCTACTCTGACGGCAGTGTTCAGGTGAACCATGGTGGCACTGAAATGGGCCAAGGTTTGTTCACAAAAGTTGCTCAGGTGGTGGCCGATGAGCTTGGCGTTGATCTTCACCGTGTGGTTGTAACCGCCAGTGACACCAGTAAAGTACCCAATGCCTCGCCCACTGCAGCCTCAAGCGGGACCGACCTCAATGCCAAAGCGGCTCAGTTGGCGGCGCGCGAAATTCGGCAGCGGCTTGATGCCATACGTCGCCCTGATGAATCGTTCGAAGAGCTTGTGAAACGTGCCTACATGGCTCGTATTCAGCTCTGGAGTGACGGTTTTTATGCAACACCCAAAATCCATTACGACCGCAGCCAACTTAAGGGGCGCCCCTTTTATTACTTTGCCTACGGTGCCGCATGCAGCGAGGTTGTTATTGATACCCTCACCGGCGAGAGCCGTGTCCTGCGCGTCGATATTCTTCATGACGTGGGTAAGAGCCTCAACCCTGCGCTCGACAAAGGTCAGATTGAGGGTGGGTTCATTCAAGGTATGGGATGGCTCACCTCTGAGGAACTCGTCTGGGATTCTCAAGGAGCCCTAAAAACGCAGGCAGCCTCCACCTATAAAATTCCTGCTGCCGGAGATCTCCCCAGTCATTTTGAGGTGAGCTTCTGGCATGAGCCCAATCGGGAGGAGACCATCTTTCGCTCCAAGGCTGTCGGTGAGCCTCCTCTAATGTTGGCCATTAGTGTGCTCGAGGCTTTGCGTGATGCGGTCTACCGAGCCCGCCAGCAGAAGGGCCAGTCAGCGGCTTTCTGCCTCGACGCGCCCATGACCCCGGAACGTATTCTTACGGCGCTTGGGGCCTCGTGAGCTCCTTTCCCCAGGTTCTTATCTGGGTGGAAAAGACGTCGGGGTCCGTGCCCCGAGAGCGGGGCGCCTCAATGGTGGTGACAGGGCAGAAAACCCTGGGCTCCATTGGCGGCGGGCATCTTGAGTTTCAGGCCATTTGCAAGGCCAGGCAATGGCTGGCGGATCGAAGCACTGTCCTTTCGTTCCCGGGCCGCAATTTGCTCGAGGGCGGAGCGGTCTCAGAGCGGGCCGACGTCTGCCTGGGCCCGCAAGACGACCCGCCTAACCACAAGCGTATTTGGCAGCAGCGGTTCGCCTTAGGGCCATCGCTTGGCCAATGCTGCGGAGGCGTCGTCTGGCTTTGTTATGAATGGATCGAGGAAGAGGCCTCTGCCAATCAGAGGCGCGCCTCCTTGCAAAGCCCCTTGCAGCCCATTGCTCTTTTTGGCGCTGGGCATGTGGGTTCGGCCATTGCCCGGGCTCTCGAACCCCTTGCCTTTCAACTCACCTGGTTCGATAGCCGCGACGACTACCCCGCTGAGCCCGTCGATACGCCACAGGCAGAGGTGCCAGGGCTAAAACCTGAAAGCTTTGTTTTGATTATGAGTCACAGCCATGCTGAAGACCTGGAAATACTCTCGGAATGTCTTTTGCGCAGGCAAAAGGAGCCTGGTTGCTTTCCATTCATTGGACTTATTGGAAGCCAGACAAAATGGGCAAGGTTTCAGAGCCGACTTCTTCAGCGCGGGGTCACCCAGGTAGAGCTGCAGGCGGTGACCTGCCCCATCGGACTGACCACTATTAAAGGCAAGGAGCCTGCGGTAATCGCAGCCTCTGTCGTAGCCCAGTTGCTCTCTTTAAGGTCGCCATGAGGGTTCTTACCAAGTCACTGGCCTAGCCACCGGCCCGACGCTGCGTAAGAAATGGGGTAGACTTTTGTTACTGGTCGCCGCGAGGCGGGCCCGGGTAAGCATTTAGTTCTCCAGGGCCTTTGTCGTGACCATGTCTCTGTCTACAGCGCCCGCAGTGGTAGGCAGGTTGTCCTTTCTAGAGTCCAGACCTTCATGGAAGCGTTTTATCTTGAATGGGCCAACCTGCTGTTTCGATGGCTGCATGTTATTACTGCCATGGCATGGATTGGTGCCTCCTTTTATTTCGTGTTTCTAGACTCAAGTCTTGAGAAGCCTCAGGAGCCTAACCCTGACCGGGTGGCGGGCGAGCTTTGGGCCATTCACGGGGGAGGCTTCTATCATGCGCGCAAGTTCATGGCGGCGCCGCCTCGGGTTGGGGGCTTTTTGCATTGGTTTTACATCGAAAGCTATTTCACCTGGATCTCCGGATTCCTGTTGTTCTCGGTGTCTTACCTTTGGTCACCCACCGCCTACCTTATTGACCCGTCGGTCGCCGACCTTAGCAGCGGTCAGGCCATTGCCGCAGCCCTTGGCCTTTTACTTGGATTCTTGGTGGTCTATGAGCTTATTTGTCGGTACGCGGGTGCCCCAGGCAAAGGCGATAAGGCTGTCGCGTTCTTTGTTGCAGCCGCCGTTGCAGCGGGTGCGTGGCTTTCAACCGAGCTTTTTTCTGGCCCTGCCGCCTTCTTAATTACGGGCGCCATGATTGCAACTGTGATGTCTGCCAATGTCTTGCTCTGGATTATTCCAGGTCAGCGCAAGATGGTCGCCTCCTTGCAGGCTGGCGAAACAGTCGATCCAACACCGGGCCTTATTGGAAAACAGCGCAGTGTGCACAACACCTATTTCACGCTTCCTGTTCTTCTTGCCATGCTCTCCAATCACTATTCGTTTTTAACGAGCAGTGATCACCGACTTTTGTTTTTGCTGGGCCTTATGTTGGCAGGCGCCTTAATTCGGTACTACTTCGTTCGTATGCACGGCTACAAACTTGGTCGTCACGGTCATCCCTGGGCCTATGGCGTTGCTGGCCTAGTCATTGTTGGCTGCCTAATTGGATACTCGGCTGTGGCAGAGCTTGAGAAGCGTCAGCTTGCCCAATCTGCCGCCACATCTGTAAGCGCTGCGGTTTTACCCCTGGGTGCATCGGGGCCACAGGGCCAGGGTATTACCCAGATTCAGCAGGTCATGGCGCAGCATTGCCTGCAGTGCCATGGCGCGCAGGTGCAGATGAAAAACATTCGACTCGATTCCCTTGCCTCCATTGAGCAGCACGCGTCTGCCATTTATCAGCAGGTGGTTGTTCTTAGGGCGATGCCTCTAAATAACGCAACTCAATTTACTGAGGCCGAACGCAACCTTGTCAAGACCTGGTACGAGACTCGTCAATGAGCCAACGCGACCTCAAAGGCTATGGCCCTAACCCTCCTCACGCCCAATGGCCCAATGGAGCGCGCATTGCCGTTCAGTTTGTTTTGAATTACGAAGAGGGTGGTGAGCGTACTGTTTTAAATGGAGACTCTGGCTCGGAGACGTTTTTATCCGAACTCTTTAACCCCGAGAGCTACCCCGCACGGCATCTTTCCATGGAAAGCATTTACGAGTACGGCTCGCGTGTGGGTGTCTGGCGAATTCTTAAAGCCTTTGAGGAAAAAGGCTGGCCCTTGACGGTCTTTGGAATAGGTCTTGCCCTTGAGAAATACCCAGAGCTCGCCCGCGCCCTGGTTGATAAGGGCCATGAAATTGCTGCCCATGGATACCGTTGGATTCACTACCAGGATGCGCAAGAGTCTGTTGAGCGTGAGCATATGCGTCTTTGTATTGAGGCCATTTCTCGTGCCTGCGGTCAGCGGCCCTTGGGCTGGTACACCGGGCGCGACAGCCCAAACACCGAGCGCCTTGTGGCCGATGAGGGCGGCTTC
>JAURFZ010000071.1 GCA_030834045.1 Burkholderiales bacterium | reverse complement strand
CCACGCCAGGCTTTGCCCGTGTCGATTCAAACGGGTAGAGGTTCACGACAAGAAGATCGATGGCGGGGTAGCCCATATCCGCAAGTCTTGCCATATGCTCAGGCAGGTCGCGACGCGCAAGCAGTGGCCCATGAATGGCCGGGTGGAGAGTCTTGACACGGCCATCAAGCATTTCTGGAAATTGCGTCAGGCTGTCCACGGCAATCACCTTAAGGCCTGCATCGGCCAGTGTCTTTGCAGTACCCCCGGTTGAGACAAGCTCGATGCCAAGCCTTGCCAGCTGGCTTGCAAAGGCCACAAGGCCCTCTTTGTTGGAGACCGATAAAAGGGCGCGACGCACGGGGAGCCAGTTGGGGCGTGCGTTACCAAGAAGATTTGTGCTAAGGGCGACCATAGGTTTTTGGTTTAAAAGAAGGATTAATCGGAATCTTGTGGAGCTGAATTTTTTTTCGCAGCGTGTTGCGTGTGATGCCCAGAAGCTCTGCGGTTTGACTAAGGTTACCCTGGCAGCGGTTGAGTGCGTAGGGAATAAGGGTGCGCTCCATGGCAAGGGTCACCATCTCGTAGACGGCATGTGGCTTTTGGTTGCCAAGCTGCTCAAAGTAGCTATCGAGCGCCGCGGTTAGGGCCTCGTCAAGCCTTGAGGCCGGCGATGCCTGACGATTAGGCCGCACAGCGGAGCCCCTGCTCGAGAAGGAACTGATCGATCGCAGCAAGCTGGTCTTGCGCTGTTTCTGCCCTAAAAATAGTCTCGCGAAAATGCCGAACTCCGGGCAGGCCTTGAAGGTACCAGCCAATGTGTTTTCGCGCCGAACGCACGCCCTTAGTCTCGCCATAAAAGGCGTAGTGATCGAGAAGATGGCTGTGCAGCCAGACGCTAATGCTCTGAAGGTCAGGCGCAGTCTGTGTCTCACCCGTCTCTAAAAAGTGGGCCACATGGCCGGCGAGCCAGGGGCGGCCCTGGGCGGCTCGACCAATCATGACCGCGTCAGCACCGGTCTGTTGAAGCACGCGCAGCGCCTTGGGGCCTGAGTCGATATCACCGTTGGCGACAACAGGAATACGAACCGCGGCCTTCACCTGCGCAATGGTCTCGTACTCGGCCTCGCCTCTGTACTGATCCTCCCGAGTGCGGCCGTGAATGGTGACCATGGCAATGCCTTCGGCCTCGGCAATGCGTGCCAGCTGCACGGCGTTACGCTGACTTCGGCTGTAGCCCGTTCGCATTTTAAGTGTTACGGGAACATCCATGCCCTGAAGGCTTTTGATAACCGCCCTAAGAATGTCGGCTACCTGTTTTTCATCCTGCATCAGCGCTGAACCGGCTGCCTTGTTGCAGACCTTCTTGGCGGGGCAGCCCATATTGATGTCGATAATGTCGGCGCCGCGGTTGGCGTTAAAGCGTGCCGCCTCGGCAAGTATGGCGGCGTCGCCCCCGGCAATTTGCACGGCCTTTGGCGCGTGCTCACCCTCGTGGTTGATGCGGCGACTGGTCTTCTCGGTGGCCCAGAGCAGGGCATTAGAGGCCGCCATTTCACTGACTGCATAGCCTGCACCGAGGCTGCGACAAAGCTGCCGGTAAGGGCGGTCGGTGACCCCCGCCATGGGCGCAACAAAAACCCGGTTGGCAAGCAGGTGACGGCCGATGGCAAGGGGCTTCGTAAAAATAGGAATGCCTGAAGCCGGAACCTGCAAAGCGGCAGGATGAACGACCGACGTCATGGTGAGACCTAGGCCCGACCCGCCATCAGGTCTTCAATCGCCTGCGGGTCGACCGGAACCCCACGTGTGATGAGTTCGCAGCCCTGCTCGGTTACAAGGGCATCGTCTTCAATGCGAATGCCTATATTCCAAAAGGCTTCGGGCAGACTTGGCGAGGGCCGAAGGTAAAGACCTGGCTCAAGCGTTAGCACCATGCCGGGTGCAAGGGGTTCGGAATAATCGCCCACATCGTGCACATCCATGCCAAGCCAATGGCCTGTGCGATGCATGTAATAGGTTTTGTAGGCCTCGGTCTCAATGGCCTGCTCGACGGTTGTTGATGCGATGAGCCGCAGGTGAATAAGGCCTTCGCAGAGCACACGTACCGCCGCCTCGTGCGGCGCAGTGAAGGAAGCCCCTGCAACGGCGGCTGCCTTCGCCGCCTCTTGCGCTGCCAGCACCACCTCGTAAACAGCCTTTTGTTCGGGGCTGAAACGTCCCGACACCGGAAAGCTACGGGTAATGTCGCTGGCGTAACCGTGAAGCTCGCAGCCTGCGTCAATTAGAAGCATCTCGCCTTCACGCATTACACGATGGCCTGCACGGTGATGAAGAATGCAGCTGTGCGGCCCACTGGCCACAATGGACCCATAGGCCACCGACTCCGCCCCTTGGCCTCGAAAAGCCTGAAGCAAGACCGCCTCAATGTTGTACTCGGCAAGCCCGGGGCGTGTGGTCTGCATGGCGAGGCAGTGGGCCTTGGCGGAAATGGCCGCCGCCTGCCGCATGGTCATAATTTCGGCCTGGTCTTTGAGCAGACGCTGTCGGGCAACCAGATCCCCTAGCGACAAAAGCTCACTGGGTGCTTTTTTGCCTGCCCTGGCCTTGGAGCGGCATTGCCGCAGCCAGCCTGACAGGCGAGACTCAATGGCCTCCGATTCGGCCCAGGGTGCAACCAGGGTTGGCCGATCGATAAGTAACTCGGGTAGATCGTTGTCGATCTCGGCAAGTGACAGAGACTCGTCAAAAAGATAACGTTCGGCGGCCTGCTCGGGCCCTGTTCGCACGCCGTCCCAGATCTCTCGCTCGGGATCACGAGGAAGGCAGTAGAGCCGATCGGTCATCTCGCCATGGACGTCAATTCGTATGACCAGCCAGGCATCGGTCTCAGGAAAGCCTGTGAGGTAGAAGAAGTCGCTGTTGAAGCGAAAGGCATACGGGTTGTCGCGGTTACGAAGAATTTCCTTGCCACTGAAGGCAAGAACAATGGCTGGTCGCCCATTGGATCGTGCGGCCACCGCCTGAGCCAGTGCCTGACGCCGCTGCCGGTGGGCCTCGCCATGAACGGGGCCGACAACGGGCTCGGGCCTTAAGTGGCTGGGCAACTGCTCGACAAAGAGTGTCTGGTCTGACGCGACCGACTGGGTATTTAGACTGGACATAGACGCGATGGTAGATCTTTCTGGCTGTTGATCCATTCAAGCCGCTCGGGGGTTCCTACATCAACCCAGAGGCCATTATGAAGCCTACCTTGAAGCCGACCCTCTTCGGCCGCCTTTTGAAGCATGGGCCCAAGGGCCTGCCTCTGGCCACGGGCCAGGTGGGAGAAAAGGCGCGGATGAAAAAGGCCAATGCCGGAATAGGTAAGGGCTGTCGCTTCAGCAGACTTTCTTCGAAGCTGCTGGTCTTCATTCAACACAAAGTCACCCGCCGGATGGTGTTGCGGGTTCTTCACCATAATAAGTAGGGCATCGGTGGGCTGGTCGGCGTTAGTAAAGACATGGGCGAGGGTCTCGGCCGTTTGAAATGGCCAGTCGCACAAGACATCACCATTAATAACAAGAAAGGGCGTGTCAAGGTCGGCCCAGGGTCGGGCGGTTGCAATGCCTCCTGCCGTCTCAAGGGCGCCCTCGGGTTCGCGGCTGTAGCGAATATCCATCTCAAAGCGACTGCCATCTCCAAGCTCTTGCTCAATCATCTGGCCAAGGTGAGCAGTGTTAATAACAACCTGTTGAAAGCCTTGCGCAGAAAGCCTCAGAAGATGCCATTCAATTAAAGGTCTTCCATGCACGGGCACAAGGGGCTTGGGGCAGTGGTCTGTCAGGGGTCGAAGCCTTTCGCCTCGACCCGCAGAAAGAATCATGACCTGCATCACTAGAAGCTGTACACGGCCTGGCTCACCGTTCCTTCGGCTCGCCGCAAAAGCCTTGCCAAGGGTGCAAGCTCGAGGTAACGGTTGGCGACCTGCTGGGCATCTTTAAGAACCTTAGGAATATCTTTCAGGTAGCCGTCTTTGCCGTCTCGAATCGAGAGTCGGGAAAAAATCCCCAAGACCTTGAGGTGGCGTTGCAGGCCCATGTACTCAAAGTCTCGGTAGAAGTCTGCGAAGTCCTCAGCCAGTGGAAGCCCCGCTGCGCGCGCGTCTTGCCAGTAGCGAATGGCCCAGTCCATTTGGTTGGCCTCGGGCCATTGAACATAGGCATCGCGAAGCAGGCTGACCAGGTCGTAAGTTATGGGCCCTATCACCGCGTCCTGGAAGTCAAGAATGCCTGGTACCTCCCCGGGGCGATCGGCATCCACCATGAGGTTACGGCTGTGATAATCACGGTGGACAAGAACCACGTGCTGGGCCAAGGCCCTTTCCACAAGCATCACCTCGGTGCGCTCGAGCATGACTTTCTCGGCATCGCTAAGGGAGAGTTGCAGGTGCTTCTCAAGGTACCAGGTGGGAAAGAGCCGCATTTCGTCCTGCAGGCGTTGGGCATCGTAGGCGGGCAGCACGCCAATGGCGACACGACCCGCCTCAAGACTCCAGACCTGCAGTTGGATGAGCGCCTTCTGGGCGGCCTGGTAGAAGGCGTTGGCCGGCTCGGGGGCGAAGCTTGTATTTTCTAAAGCCTGCAACAACGTCGTCTGGCCGAAGTCTTCGAGAAGTAGAAAGCCGTCCTGCGTCTGCTCAGCAAGTGTCTTGGGTGCTCGCAGGCCCGCCTTGAGGAAAAGACCCTGAACCCTTAAGAAGGGCTCCACTGGCTCTCGGTCGGGAGGGGAGTCCATAAGAATGGCGGTGCCGTCGCCCGGGCCATAACAAACCCGAAAATATCGCCGAAAGGAGGCATCGGCCGAGGCTGGGGCCAGTGTCTCAGGCCGGGCAAGGGGCAGGCTTTGAAGCCAGCGCTGGGCGGCTTCTCGCCTTAGGTCAGAAAGGGTCATGGTCCTTATAATAATTTATGCCTATCAAGCCGTTGTGGCCTCTTATTGCCTTTTCCCCTGTTTTTCTTTTCGGCAGCCTTGCCTGGGCCGCAGAATGCAGGCTGGGCGCGACACTCTCGTCACTCGAACCGGCCCTTGTTCGCCTTCAAGAACCCACAAGTGGAATTCAAGCCAGTCGGCCTTCTTCCCGAGGCGCTCGTGCGGACCTCTCCGAGGGTGGTTACCTTGGTTTTCTACCGCTTCGATTGGACCCAAGGCTTAGTCTGCAGCCCTCGAGCGCTCAGACTCCATCCTATTTGTTTGGCCAGGCCCTTGATGGCCAGTTTCAAGACCAAATTCGTATCGAGGGTGGGGCGGCCCTTCGACAGCTTGGGTTTTCGCTTAAGGCCAGTCAGCTCACCATGGACATGGTCCCGAATAGGCTTATCGCTCGGGGGGAGGTGACGCTCTTTCGTGAGGGCGAGTTGTACAAAGGGCCCGAACTCACTCTTGATCTGGGTACTCAGCAGGGCTGGTTTCGTAATGTGAGCTACGAGTTCAGCAGTCTTAATGCAACAGGGCAGGCCGAGCGCATTGACTTTATTCAGCCCGGTGAGGTTGTCTTGTCCAATGCCAGCTTCACCACCTGCCCGGTGGATCGCCCTGCCTGGCGGCTTGAGAGCAAGACCTTAGCCGTGGACCAGGTTCGTGAAATGGCCAGCAGCCAGGGCAGCCAGCTTTATTGGGGAGATACCCCTTTGCTGCCCCTGGGCGACCTCTCGTTTTCAATAGGGGAGCAACGAAAGTCGGGCGTCCTGCCGCCTCTTTACAGAGTCACCTCCAACCTCGGGCTGGAGCTTGAAGTTCCTTATTACTGGAACATCGCACCTAACCGAGATATGACGTTAAGTCCGCGATTGATTCAGCGACGGGGGCTAATGCTTGGCGCTGAGGGGCGATACCTCTGGCATCGAGGGTATGGAACCCTCGATGTTGACTATCTTCCCAATGACCAAGTGATCAAGGCTGATAGGCATCGACTTGAGATGAATCATGTTTTTCAGGCCCGCCCCGACCTGCGGCTGAGCATAGACGCTGCTCGTGTGTCGGACGACAGCTACTTCGCAGATTTTGGAGGCTCGCTTCTTGGCTCTTCCCGAAGGGTTTTACCTGTATTAATCAGTGCGGATGCACATTGGAAGGGCGTTCAGATGGCCGCTCAGGTGCAAGAGTTCCAAGTGCTGCAAGACCCGAACGCTCCCATTATTGCTCCCTATGCTTGGTTGCCGCGTTTTGTTGCAAGTCGATCGGGCACGTTTGAGCCAAATCTTTTTTCTCAAGGAGCGTCACTTCCTCGAGTGAAGTGGAAAAGCGACTTTGAGGCTATTTCCTTTCGACATCCAACGCTTGCCGAGGGGGATCGTTTCGTAGTGAGAGCCAGTGCAGAGCTCCCAATACAACTTGGTGTTGTCGAAACGAGGGCTCGACTTGGTCTTCATACAACCCATTACATACACAGGAAAAACGGTAGTCTCGAGGAGACGGGCAGACGTTTTTTTGGGGGTCTTCGAGACCCAGCGCTTGGTGTCTTCCAGCCCAATATCGGCGAGGCTACCGAGTCGTATTCGCGGGTTTTGCCGTCGTTAAGCCTCGATGCCTCGACGACGTTAGAGCGAGACATTCGTTGGCAGAGTAAGAACGATATCTTGACGATTGAACCGCGGATGCTTTACGTCTACACACCCTTTAAGGACCAAGAAAAGCTTCCGGTTTTTGATGCGGCTCAGCCTACCGTTAGCTTTGCTCAGATCTTATCTGACAGAGTTTTTAGTGGCCAAGACAGGATTGCAGACCAGAATAATTTAACGACAGCGTTAACAGGTCGAGTTCTTGATAATGAGACGGGACAGGAAAGGCTGCGGGCCTCTTTTGCCCAGCGTTTCTATTTCACAAAGCAGGGCGTTGTCTTGCCTGGCCAGAGGCCTCGAAAGGACATGGAGAGCGACCTTTTTGCCGAAGGCGGATTTTCGGCCTTTCGAGATTGGCGCTTTGATGCG
>JAURFZ010000070.1 GCA_030834045.1 Burkholderiales bacterium | reverse complement strand
TATCGATCTTGCCGGTGGACTCAGCCCGCCGGCAAGGGCGCTATCGGAAGCGGCCTACAGACAGATCGATCGTGAACTTCTTAAATACCCTGCCGACCAGCGGCAGTCCGCGGTAATGGCGGCCCTTCGTATTGCGCAGGTTGAGAAGGGTTTTATCTCGCCTGAGGTCGAGGTTGAAATTGCAGCCTACCTGGGCATGGCCCCGATGGCTGTACACGAGGTCACCACCTTCTACAACATGTACAACCAGTCGCCCATTGGTCGCTACAAGTTAACGGTCTGTACTAACCTGCCTTGCGCGCTTCGTGATGGCGAAAAAATTGCGTCCTACCTTAAGGCCAAGCTTGGTATTGGCCTTAACGAGACCACCGACGATGGCCTATTCACTCTTCAAGAAGGAGAGTGCATGGGCGCCTGTGGTGACTCGCCCGTCATGCTTGTGAACAACCATCGTATGTGCAGCTTCATGTCGTTTGAACGCATCGATGCTTTGTTGGAAGAACTTAGAGAGGAGGCAGAACTTCATGGGCGCACCTGATATTCCAATTATTGATACCTGCTTTCATGGCAGACATATCTCGCCGCAAATTCTTGCCGACCTTAGCCCCGACGGCTGGCGTTTACGCGACTACGAGGCGCGCGACGGTTACAAGGCGCTGCGCAAAATTCTGGGTGCCGATGGCGGCCCTGGCATGACCCAAGAAGAGGTCATTGCCGAGGTCAAGGCCTCGGCCCTGCGTGGACGCGGGGGTGCGGGCTTTCCAACTGGACTGAAGTGGAGCTTCATGCCCGCAAAGCTTCCGATTCAAAAGTATCTGGTCTGTAATTCCGACGAGGGCGAGCCAGGCACCTTCAAAGACCGTGACATCCTTCGCTACAACCCTCATCTGCTCATCGAGGGCATGGCCATTGCGGCCTATGCCATGGGTATTACGGTGGGCTACAACTATATTCATGGCGAAATCTTCTCGGCCTACGAGCGGTTTGAAGAGGCCCTTGACGAGGCCCGTGCTGCAGGTCTTCTTGGCCAAAATATTCTGGGAAAGGGCTTTCATTTCGAGCTGCATGCACATCACGGCTATGGAGCCTATATCTGCGGCGAAGAGACAGCCTTGCTTGAGTCGCTTGAGGGTAAGAAGGGTCAGCCTCGGTTCAAGCCGCCCTTTCCTGCAAGCTACGGCCTTTATGGTAAGCCCACCACTATTAACAATACTGAAACTTTTGCTGCCGTACCATGGATTATTCGCCATGGTGGTCAGGCCTACCTTGAGGTTGGCCGTCCGAACAACGGAGGCACCAAGGTCTTCTCTATTAGTGGTGATGTCGAGAGGCCGGGCAATTATGAAATTCCTTTGGGAACACCCTTTGCCAAGCTGCTTGAGCTTGCAGGGGGAATGCGCAACGGCAATGCCCTGAAGGCAGTGATTCCTGGTGGTTCCTCGATGCCTGTGTTAACTGCCGAGGTCATGATGGCCACCGACATGGACTACGACTCCATTGCCAAGGCAGGCTCTATGCTGGGCTCGGGCGCAGTTATTGTTATGGACGAGACGCGCTGCATGGTGCGCAGTCTTTTGCGTCTTTCTTACTTCTACCATGAGGAGTCGTGTGGACAGTGCACGCCCTGTCGCGAGGGCACAGGCTGGCTTTGGCGAATGGTCAAGCGCATTGAAGATGGTAAGGGCAATGAGGGCGATCTTGAACAGCTCAATCGTATTGCCAATAACATTCAGGGGCGAACCATCTGTGCCCTGGGTGATGCAGCAGCCATGCCGGTTCGTGCATTTATCAAGAACTTCCGCAGTGAATTCGAGCATCACATCGTTCACAAAACCTGTCTGGTGAGTCCTCATGGCTATGATTGAGCTTGAAATTGACGGCCGAAAGGTCGAGGTACCTGCCGGCAGCATGCTTATGGATGCAGCCCATAAGCTCGGGCTCTACGTACCGCACTTTTGTTACCACAAAAAGCTCTCTATTGCGGCCAACTGCCGTATGTGCCTTGTTGAAGTTGAGAAGGCGCCCAAGCCCCTACCCGCCTGTGCAACGCCTGTTGCCGCGGGTATGAAAGTGTTTACGGCCTCTGAGAAGGCCAAACTTGCACAGCAGGGCGTTATGGAATTCCTGCTTATTAATCATCCGCTTGACTGCCCCATCTGCGACCAGGGCGGTGAATGCCAGCTGCAAGATCTCGCTGTGGGCTACGGCCCTTCTGCTTCGCATTACAGCGAGGCCAAGCGTGTGGTCTTTCACAAGCCCATGGGCCCGCTTATCTCTGCCCAAGAAATGTCTCGTTGCATCCATTGCACGCGCTGCGTTCGCTTCGGCCAGGAAATTGCGGGTGTCATGGAACTCGGTATGGCTCACCGCGGCGAGCACTCAGAAATCATGTCGTTTGTTGGTGGCGCAGTGCAAAGTGAACTCTCGGGCAACATGATTGATGTCTGCCCAGTTGGCGCCCTAACCAGCAAGCCTTTCCGTTATGCCGCCCGCACATGGGAGCTTAGCCGCCGGCGCAGTATCAGCCCCCACGATGGCCTTGGCTCAAACCTGGTTGTACAGTCCAAGGCAGGCAAGGTGCTTCGGGTTGTACCGCTTGAGAACGAGGCGGTAAACGAGTGCTGGATTTCCGACCGCGACCGATTTAGTTACGAGGGGCTCAATAGCGACGACCGTCTCACGACCCCCATGGTGCGCGATGAACGAGGTCAGTGGCGAGAGGCCGATTGGCATGAGGCACTTGAGAAAGCCGCGGGTATCCTAAGGTCGGCATCGGCGCGCGGTGCCAATCGTGTTCGCGCTCTCCTGTCGCCAATGGTCACAGTGGAAGAAGCCCATCTTGCCTCCAAACTCACGCGTGGCTTAAAGAGCCAGTCCATCGATTTTCGCGTCGGGCTATCCGATCCCCAGTTCGATCGGGCAGTCTCGGGTGCCCTGGCCTTTGGCTTTCCCGTGGCCGAGTTCTCTGTGGCCCAACGTGTCTTACTTATTGGAACCCAACTGCGTGCCGAGCAGCCGCTTATTGCCCAGCGTATTCGGCAGGCCGTTAGGCAGGGCGCCCAGGTGGCAAGCCTCTCGGCTATGCACGATGCGCTTTTAATGCCTGTTCACGCTTCGGTGGCCCTGCCCCCATCGCAATGGGTTGCGGCACTTCAAGCGCTCGTTGCCGATCTCGACAATCAAGAGCCCCCAAAGCCCGCCAAGGCAAAGTCAGCAAAGGCGAAGGCCAAGGTAAAGGACGCGGCAGTTGAAGAGATGGCTCCTAGATCCGCGGCTATGCAGTCCCTGTATAGCTGGCTTTCAGCCAGTCATTTTGAAAGCCCCCTGGGTGAGACCATAACCGTGCCTTTTATTGTTGTCCTTGGAGAACAGGCGCTGCGGCATCCTCAGGCTTCGCGTCTTTTGGCTTTGGCGCAGCAACTTGCCAGCCAGCGCGGTGGCAAGCTTGCCGTGCTCACGCCGGGTGCCAACTGGGTGGGTGCCAGTCTTGCTGGGGCACTGCCTCAAAGCGAAGCCGGAGGAAAGTCGGCTGTATCCGCCTTTGAAGACCCCGCCTCGGCCTACCTTGTCTGTCAGCTCGAGCCTGCTCTCGATTGTTTTAATGCGCCCGCTGTGGTGGCTGGGCTGAAGTCTGGTCTTGGTGTTGTGGCGCTCACCAGCTATCGCTCCGCGGTTGATCAGGTCGCCGATGTCATGCTGCCCATGGCGCCTTTTTCAGAAACCTCGGGCAGCTATGTCAACATGGAAGGCCGCCTGCAAAGCTTTGAGGCGGCTGTGCCCCCCGCAGGTCAGACTCGCCCTGGCTGGAAGATCCTTAGGGTTCTGGGCAATATGCTCGATCTTGAAGGCTTTGAGCAGACCAGTTCCGAGCAGGTTCGTCGTCAGGCGCTTGAAGGGTATGCGCCACAGGCCAACGGTCTTCTGAACCTTCACTGGGCGGTTGACGAGTCAAAGACCCTCACCGAAACCGTTACGCCGGCTAGCCTTGGTCATGCCGAACTCGAGCGCCTGCCCGATCTTCCCATTTACATGGTCGACAGCATCGTGCGCCGTTCAGAATGCCTTCGCCAGACCCAGCAGTCCGAGGCGCCCAAGGCCTGGCTTCATCCTGACAAATTGAAAGAACTCTCTTTGGTTCCCGGTATGTCAGCAAAGGTTCGACAAGACGACTCGGAGCTTGTGCTTGAACTTGCAAGCGACCCACGCCTTGCTCTTGATGTCATTCGTTTAAGCCTGGGTCACCCTGCCTTGCAGGCCATCCATATTGGTTATGGCAAGGTCGTTATCAAGCCAGTCACCAAGGCGTCACAGGGTCAGGCCACAGCCACCAGTAAGGCCCTGTTAAAGGAACCGTCCTAGCGTGGGTCTGTTTAGCTCCGAATTCTTTGTTTCACTTGAAACGCTAGGCCAGACCCACTTGGGACTTGCCTGGCCGGTCGTTTACAACCTACTGAAGATCATGCTGATTGTGGTTCCCATTCTTGGGGCCGTTGCCTACCTAACCCTGTGGGAACGCAAGCTTATTGGCTGGATGCATGTGCGCCTTGGGCCCAACCGAGTGGGGCCGCTGGGCCTTCTTCAGCCGATTGCTGACAGCCTCAAGCTGCTTACCAAAGAACTTATTGTTCCCACCCAGGCAAGCAAAGGTTTGTATCTTCTTGCACCGGTTATGACGATTATGCCGGCCCTGGCTGCCTGGGCTGTGATTCCTTTTGGCCCCGATGTGGTGCTTGCCAACATCAACGCTGGCCTTTTGTTCCTCTTGGCCATTACCTCGCTTGAAGTCTACGGCGTCATTCTTGCTGGCTGGGCGTCGAATTCGAAATACGCATTTCTTGCCGCCATGCGTGCCTCAGCCCAAATGGTCTCGTACGAGCTTGCCATCGGCTTTGCCATGGTGGTTGTTCTTATGGTCTCCGGCAGCTTGAACCTCACCGAGATTGTTCTGGGCCAACAAAAAGGTCAGTTCCACGAGGCCGGCCTTCACTTTTTGTCTTGGAACTGGTTACCCCTGCTGCCCATTTTCGTGGTCTATTTCATCTCTACTGTTGCCGAAACCAACCGCCACCCCTTCGACGTCGTCGAAGGAGAGTCTGAGATTGTTGCAGGCCATATGGTGGAGTACTCAGGTATGTCGTTTGCTATTTTCTTCTTGGCCGAGTACGCCAACATGATCCTTCTTTCCATGTTGGCAGCCATTATGTTTTTGGGTGGCTGGGATGCACCGTTTGCCGAACTTGCCTTTATTCCGGGCTGGATCTGGCTTGGCTTAAAAACATTCCTCGTTGTAAGCATGTTTATCTGGCTGCGGGCCTCGTTTCCCCGCTACCGCTACGACCAGATCATGCGCCTGGGTTGGAAGATTTTTATTCCCGTCACGCTCGCCTGGCTGGTTGTTATAGGCATATGGATTCAGACGCCATGGTCCATCTGGAGCAACTAGAGTTAGGCATGTTATGAAACCCATCGTTCAGTTTTTCAAATCCTTCCTGTTGGTTGAGATGCTTAAGGGCCTGGCTGTCACTGGAAGAAACCTTTTCGCAAGAAAAATCACCATTCAATATCCTGAAGAAAAGACACCTATGTCGCCGCGTTTTCGGGGTCTGCATGCGCTGCGAAGATACCCCAATGGTGAGGAGCGTTGCATCGCATGCAAGCTTTGTGAGGCGGTCTGCCCTGCAAAGGCCATCACGATTGAATCCGAGCAGCGTGACGACGGATCACGTCGAACCACCCGCTATGACATCGACCTTACGAAATGCATTTTCTGTGGGTTTTGCGAAGAAAGCTGCCCGGTTGACTCCATCGTCGAGACCAATATTCACGAGTACCACGGCGAGAAGCGAGGTGACCTTTACTTCACGAAAGACATGCTTTTAGCTGTGGGTGATCGTTACGAAGAGGAAATTGCTCGTGACCGAGCCAAGGATGCTCCTTATCGGTAGAGCCTGACCCAATTATAAAAACTTATAACAACAATGTTTATTAATGACGTCCTCTTCTACAGCTTCTCGGCTATCTTAGTTTTAGCGGCCTTGCGAGTTATTACTGCACGTAACCCGGTGCACGCGGCCTTGTATCTGGTGCTGTCTTTTTTTAGTGCGGCTTCGATCTGGCTGCTCTTGGAAGCTGAGTTTCTTGCCATCGCCCTTGTGCTTGTCTATGTTGGCGCGGTAATGGTTTTGTTTCTGTTTGTTGTCATGATGATTGACCTCGACCTTGATCGACTGCGTCAGGGCTTTTGGTCAAATCTAAAGGTCGCTCTGCCGGTAGGCCTTCTCATTATTTTTGAGATGACTGCTGTCTTGTTGCGCAGTTTTAAAATGCCCCAGAAAGCCGCCCCTGAAATGCACGAGGGGCTTAGTAACACCGAGGCTCTCGGGCGCGTCCTGTACACCGATTACTTCATTGCATTTCAAATTGCCGCTGTCTTGCTACTTTTGGCTATGGTGGCTGCTATTGCGCTTACGCTTCGCCGTCGTAAAGACGTGAAGGGTCAAGACCCAGCAATGCAGGTTAGGGTCACAGCGGCCGAACGCCTGCGTTTTGCCCAGTTCAAGCCCGGTGCAAGCCTTCCTGCGGTCAGCGACTCGGGTCCATCACCAAGCCTTCCTGGCCCATCGGGTACGCAAGTCGGTTCAGGAGGCCCAGATCGTGAGGCTTCCTCGGGCGGTGGCGCAGCCTCAGGGGGGAAGTCATGATTACGCTTGCCCATTACCTCATTCTCGGGGCCATTTTGTTTTCCATAAGCGTGGTTGGTATCTTTTTAAATCGAAAGAACCTCATCGTGCTGCTCATGGCCATCGAACTCATGCTCCTTGCCGTCAATATCAACTTCATTGCGTTCTCTTACTTCCTTGGCGATTTAGCAGGCCAGGTCTTTGTGTTCTTTATTCTCACGGTCGCGGCAGCAGAGTCCGCCATTGGCCTTGCCATTCTTGTCGTGCTCTTCCGCAGTCTTAAGACAGTGGAAGTTGAGCGGCT
>JAURFZ010000006.1 GCA_030834045.1 Burkholderiales bacterium | reverse complement strand
GTGCGCTGTTATGAAGGCGCGCGAGGACGCACTTGAGGCAAGTATCGTCATTGTGAATCACCACCTGCTTTGTTCATCCTTAAGACTGCTTCAGGACCAAGACGTTGAGCTTCTGCCAAAGCCCCAGGCCTACATCATTGATGAGGCTCATAGTTTTCTCGACATTGCATCCGACCAGTTCACACAGACGGTCTCAAGCCAGTCACTCGCCACACTTGCTCGAGACCTCTTGGCAGCGGGCCAGCTTCTTGCCGCTAGTCGTGCCGACTGGCCGGGACTGGCCGCAGGGCTTGAGCGCTCGGCACAATCGTTAAGACTTGCAGCGCAGGCCTTAGGTGTTGGTCGGTATGGCTGGCCCGAGCCATCGTCTAACAGTCACCAAGGGCTTGCTTCGGCATTGTCGGAGCTTAAGGACGCACTTAGAAAAGCTCAGTCTGTCTTTACTGAAATGAGTACCGACGATCCCGAGCTGCAGCGCATTGAAACTCGGCTGCATGACTGTTCGGCTCGGGTAAGGCTCTTCCAAGAGATCTCAACGCACGATGACCAGGCGCATGTTCAGTGGCTTGAGCAGAACAGCTTCGGACTCAGTCTTCATCGCTCGCCCTTGTCGCTTGCCGATGTACTTGCCCCCGTGATGCAAAATGCGGCGGCACCTTGGCTGTTTTTATCTGCCACCCTAAGCCTTGGAGGAACTAGCGACAAGCCCTTTGAGTACTTTAAAGATCGGCTTGGGCTTCACAGCGCTCGCGAGGGACTTTTCGAGAGCCCGTTTCGCTACGAAGAACAGGGCCTGCTGGTCATTCCGAAAGACCTTCCCGACCCAAAGCTGCCCGACCACATTCAGTCACTGCTGCGCATGCCTGAACTGAAAGGCGTTCTTGCCGAACTGCGTGGAGGGCTCTTTGTCCTTTGCACAAGCCTTCGCGCAGTAAGCCTGGCTGCGGCGGAACTTCGATCGCATTACGCCGACTGGCTTGAAGACCGCCTGCTCCTTGTGCAGGGCGAACGCAGCAGGGAATCCATGCTGGAACTTTTTCGACAACATGGCAACGCCATTCTGGTTGGCAGTGCGAGCTTTTGGGAGGGCGTGGATGTTCCTGGGCAGGCCTTGTCGATGCTGCTTATCGATAAACTGCCGTTTGCGCCTCCCGATGACCCGGTACTTAGGGCTCGTATACAGCAGTGTGAGAGAAATGGTGGAAGTGGCTTTCGAGACATTCAATGCCCCGAGGCGCTGCTTTCGCTCAAGCAGGGCGTGGGAAGGTTGATACGAACCGAGCACGATCGAGGCATTTGCCTTCTAGGAGACCGCAGGCTTCTGCAGATGGGCTACGGGCGAAAGATGCTGGCGGCTCTTCCAAAATTTCGACAGTCACACAATCTATCGGACGCGACTCAATTTGCAAAAACGCTTGACCCCTAAGGGACGAGTAAGGCCGAAGGTTTAGGCTTTGTAAGTAAGCCTTACCGACGCCCTGGCCTTAGTTCCAAAACTTAAGCTGCGACCAAAAGCTCGGTGAGCTGGCGCGAAGGGATTCCGTAAGGCCAAACCGCTCTTTTGGGTCGTAGCCGTGCTTGAGGTAAAGACTCTCGGGAAAGTTTTTCTCCAAGACACGCCGCGCATCTTTTTGCAGGTCGGTTAAACCAAGGCTTGCATAGCCCAGTTCAAGCTGGGCAAGGGCCTCTTCCATGGCGGGTGTTCCCTGATAGCTGTAGAGCACCTCTTTCGCCCGATTGACTGCAGCCATGTGGGCCCCCCGTCGTAGGTAGTAACGAGCGACATGCACATCGTTGTAGGCAAGGGTATTTAAAAGAAACTGAAGGCGCGCCGTGGCATCAGGGGTATAACGGCTGGATGGAAACTCGGTAACGAGCCGCTTGAAGCTATCGAAGGCCTCGCGCGCTGCCTTGGGGTCTCGCTCGGCCAGGTCTTCCCCGGTGATTTTTGAGAAAAGGTTTGATCGATCGTTAAAGTTAATGAGGCCTTTTAAGTAAATGGCGTAGTCGACAGTTTCGTGATTTGGGTAGAGACGCAAAAATCGATCCACAGCGGCGAGGGCCAGACCAAGATCTCCGTCCTTCCAATGCGAATAAGCCGTATCAAGCTGCGCCTGCTGAGCATAACGACCGAAAGGGTAGCGAGACTCGAGTTTTTGAAGCAGGCCAATGGCCGTGGCCCAATTCCCTGCCGTCATTTCATCTTTGGCCTCGGAGTACAGCCTGTCTGCTGACCAGTTAACCGTTTCATCACGTTCCGTTGTGGAACATCCCGTAAGGCTAAGTGACAGAAAAGCCAAAACAAGAATTAAGAGGGAAAATAGACGCAAGCCTCCAACACGTTCGGCTATCAAGACAGGAACTCCTTCACATTGACCGACCTTCATACCCACACCAACCCAGAGCCACTGAGCGATGACCTTTTGGAAGTCGACGAGGCCAGTGTGCTCAACCAGCCTCATTATAGCGAGGAGCTTTGGTTTGAGGTCCAGCCTGAACAGGCCGGTCGGCGGCTCGATGCATTTTTGGCAGGATGCCTCATCGACCACTCGCGATCACGAATTCAACAATGGATCGTAGCTGGGCAGGTCAGTCTTCTTGATCATGCGGTGACTAAAGGCAGCCAGGCCGTGGCAACCGGCCAGTCGTATCGAGTACGTATTCCCAGGCCACAGGCCGTTGAGGCCGGGCAGCCGGAGGCTATGAATCTAGCCATTGTTTTTGAAGATGACGAGCTTATTGTCGTCAATAAGCCTGCCAACCTGGTGGTGCATCCCGCAGCAGGTCATTGGTCCGGCACCCTGCTTAACGGACTTCTTCACCAATGGCCCGAGCTTCAACAACTACCGCGGGCCGGCATTGTCCATCGGCTTGATCGGGACACTTCGGGTCTTATGGTGGTCGCCAAAACGCTGACCAGTCAGACCAGCCTGGTCCGGCAATTGCAGAATAAGTCTGTCTTTCGGCATTACCTAACCGTCTGCTGGCATCGACAGGCCGCGGGCACCGGCGGTCACATCGGGCTTATGAAAGGTAAGGTTGAGGCGCCTATGGGCCGGCACCCCAGCGATCGTCAGCGCATGGCAATTGTCAATGGAGAGCGTGGTAAGCCTGCAACGACCCATTACCAGGTGCTGGCCTCTGGGCTTCTTGCAGCCCAGCCCGTTCGGCTGCTGGCCTGCCAGCTTGAGACGGGGCGGACCCACCAGATCCGAGTGCATCTGCAGTCCATCGGCTATCCCATTGTGGGTGATCCCGTTTATCACCTCGGTGCGCCACGTCAGGCAAAGCCGCCCATCGGTCGCCAAGCGCTGCACGCCCAAAGCCTTGGACTCATTAAGCCAGCAACCGGTAAGCCCTTGCAGTTCGAGCAGGCCCCTCCAGCAGACTTTCTTGCGCTTCTCAACGCAGCAGGGCTTCCCGTCAAATGACACCGTACAGTCTGCCCATTGTTCGGGTGGAATGCCCCGTTCCAGGCGTTGGCGTTGCCTACACAAAACGCGGGAGCAATGCCCCGTCTCGTGCAAGGGCTGGGCATTCAAGCAACCCCTATGAGGCCTTTAACCTGGGACTGCATGTTGGCGATGACCCGTCCGCTGTTCAGGCCAACCGTAGGGCGCTCGAGCATGCACTCCATGTTAAGCCGTTGTGGCTTCAGCAGGTGCACGGCAGGCAGGTTGTACACCTGGAACAGGCGCTAGACCCACAGGCTGAAAACTTCGTGGGGCTTGGTCCCAAGGCCGATGTCAGCGTCTCTTCCATAACCGGGCATGCCTGCGCCATCCTTACCGCTGACTGCCTGCCCGTCTTAATGGCCTCTGCCAACGGTCAGGTTGTGGGTGCAGCCCACGCCGGCTGGAGAGGGCTTGCCAATGGGGTCATCGCATCCCTCATTGAAGCGATGCAACAGGTAAGTCCTGGTGCCTGCACAGGCGGACTCTGGGCATGGCTAGGTCCATGCATTGGCTTTGACCAGTTTGAAGTGGGCGGCGAGGTGGTCTCCGCCCTTAAGGCCAATTTGGCCACCGAGGCTCATTTCAAGCCCTCTGCGGCAGAGCGTTGGCTGGCAGACTTGCCCCAGATTGCAGCGCGGCAGATTGAGGTGGAACTGGCCGCGCGTGGCTTACCCCAAATAGGCATTGCCGAAGACACCGCATGCACCTTCAGTAACCCGTCCAGCTTTTATTCCTACCGCCGAGAAGCAAAAACAGGACGTATGGCGGCTCTAATTTGGCGATTCGCTGACCCATAACGGGTTAACCCCGGTCTCAGGCAGGGTAGACTCGTACTAAAGTGCATAGTCAAGGAGGACTTTTAGATGCCGCAGAACCTGAGCCCAATTTCTGCAGACGAGCTTGCCGAAATTCAGCGCAGTTACGTCCAGAAGCTTAGCCAAATTCTTTCCTCCGACCAGAATGCTCAGTCCGTTGCCTCACAAGACCGACGCTTCACGACCCCCGACTGGCAGCAGTCGAGCCCTTACAGTACGCTGGCAGCGCTTTATGTGTTAAACAGCCAGACGCTAATGGCCATGACCAACGCCGTGCAAGCCGATGCAAAGACCCAGCAGAAACTCAAGTTTGTCGTCCAACAATGGATTGACGCGCTTTCACCAACGAACTTTCTCGCCACGAATCCCGAGGCGCAACGTCGCCTCATCGAAACCAAGGGTGAGAGCCTTCGTGCCGGAATTGACAACCTTTTGCATGACATACAAAAGGGGCGTATCTCCCAGACCGACGAGTCTGGTTTTGCTCTTGGAGAAAATCTGGCCACGACACCTGGCGCCGTTGTCTTCCAAAACGAGCTTTTTCAGCTTATTCAGTACAAGCCCTCAACACCCAAGGTGGGTAGCGTGCCGCTTCTTATGGTGCCGCCAAGTATCAATAAGTTCTACATCATGGATCTAAGCCCACAGAGCTCTCTGGTGAAGTTTGCTGTTGACCAGGGCCATCAGGTGTTTTTGGTCTCTTGGAAAAACCCCGGTCAGCCCCAAGCGAATGCCACTTGGGACGACTATATTGGTAAGGGCATCCTTAAGGCCATAGAGTCCGTGAAGGTCATTTCAGGCAGCCCCACTGTTAATGCGCTTGGCTTTTGCGTAGGGGGAACCATGACCACTAACGCACTGGCTGTGCTTGCCGCAAAGGGTGACAGCTCGGTGCAGACGCTTACGCTTATGACGACCCTGCTCGACTTCTCGGAAACAGGGGTACTGGATGTCTTTATTAACGAGTCCCAGGTCGCCATGCGGGAAGCCACCATTGGCCAGGGCGGGCTTTTACCAGGCCAAGAACTGGCCACAACCTTCTCGTTCTTGCGTCCCAACGACCTCGTCTGGAATTATGTTGAGCGCAATTATTTAAAGGGAGAAACCCCACCCGCCTTTGACATTCTTTATTGGAACTCGGACAGCACGAACCTTCCGGGACCTTTCTTTGCCTGGTATCTGCGTAATACCTACCTTGAGAACAACCTTGTTAAGCCCAATAAGCTCAAGGTCTGCGGCCAAAGCATCGACCTACGAAAAATCAAAATGCCTGTTTATGCCTTCGGTGCCCGCGAAGACCATATCGTGCCCTGGACCTCGGCCTGGGCCTCAGCAAGAGCTCTGGTGGGAGCCAATATTCGGTTCGTGCTTGGAGCCAGTGGTCATATTGCGGGAAGCATCAACCCGGCTGCAAAGAACAAACGGAGCTTTAGCATTGCGAAGACCATGGGCAAGAACCCGGAGGACTTCCTTAGCCAGGCGAAGGAGTATCCTGGAAGCTGGTGGAACGATTGGGCTGCATGGTTAAAGCCTTACAAAGGCAAAGACATCGTTGCTCCCAAGCGGCTCGGTAAAACCGGCGCCTACAAGCAGCTCGAGCCTGCACCGGGCCACTACGTCAAGGAGAAGGCAGCAGACCTTTTAGCAGAGAACCAAACCTAAGCCGGGCCTGGCAAGAAGGCATTGGTTAGAAAGAATTTCATAAGACATGACTACTGGAGGAGGCGTTATGGAGAAACGCGTTGCGTACGTTACAGGAGGGATGGGAGGTATAGGCACGTCGATCTGTCGAAAGCTGCATGATGCAGGCTTTACGGTCATTGCCGGCTGTGGTCCAAGCCGAGATCATGAGAAATGGATTTCCGAGCAGGCCGCAGACGGCTACAACTTTCATGCTTCAGTGGGCAATGTTGGAAGCTGGGAGTCCACGTGTCAGGCCTTCGAGAAAGTTAAGGCTGAGCACGGCAACCCCGACGTGCTTGTCAACAATGCAGGTATTACCAAGGACGGCGTTTTTTTAAAAATGACGCCTGAGCAGTGGGGCGCTGTGATCGACACCAACCTGAACAGCCTTTTTAATGTCACCAAGCAGGTCGTTGAGGGTATGGTGGCCAAGGGCTGGGGCCGCATCATTAATATTTCGTCGGTGAACGGCCAAAAGGGCCAGTTTGGCCAGACGAATTACTCGACTGCAAAGGCAGGTATCCATGGCTTCACCATGGCCCTTGCCCAAGAGCTTGCATCCAAGGGCGTCACCGTTAACACCATATCGCCTGGCTACATTGGCACAGATATGGTTCGGGCCATCAAACCTGAGGTACTTGAAAAAATTGTTGCCACCATCCCAGTTAAACGCCTAGGCGAACCAGAGGAGATTGGCTCAATGGTCACCTGGATTGCCTCAAACGACAGCGGCTTTGCAACCGGGGCAGATTTCTCGCTCAACGGTGGCCTGCACATGAGTTAGGCAGGTAGAAAATGGTCTCTTCAAAAAAAGATGGTCGCCTTATTAAGAAGTACCCCAATCGTCGGCTCTATGACACGCGCACCAGCAGTTACATCACCTTATCGGACGTCAAAGAGCTGGTCTTGGCCCAAGAAGAGTTTCAGGTCGTGGACGCGAAGTCCTCCGAGGACCTCACGCGAAGCATTCTGATGCAGATTATTCTTGAAGAAGAGTCAGCAGGTATGCCCATTTTCTCGGTCAATGTGCTGGCTCAGATTATTCGTCTTTATGGCAATGCCATGCAGGGCTTAATGGGCACCTACCTTGAAAAAAACATTCAAGGATTCATGGATATGCAGACGAAACTTCAGAAGCAGTCTGAGACGTTGATGTCGAGCAACAAGGGGCTTGTTAACCAAGAGGCCTGGACGCAGTTTATGGCAGGTCAGGCCCCCATGATGCAAAACCTCATGTCAAGTTATCTCGACCAGAGCCAAAAAGTTTTTCTGCAGATGGAAGAACAAATGCAGGCCAATACGCGTAACGTGATGTCGTCCTTTGGATTTCCCAAAGGCGATGAACGCCCGGCCTCAAAGCCTAAGAACGACTAGGGCAGTGCGCGTCGCGTGACCAGTCCTACGGTTGGCTTCGTCTCGCTTGGCTGCCCCAAGGCGCTTGTGGACTCCGAGCGCATCCTTACGCAGCTCAGGGCAGAGGGCTACGCCATTTCTGCGGACTACGAGGGTGCTGATCTTGTGGTTGTAAACACCTGCGGCTTTATTGACGAGGCGGTGCAAGAGAGTCTCGATGCCATTGGCGAGGCACTCGAAGAGAACGGCAAGGTCATTGTTACGGGTTGTCTTGGCAAGAGGGACCTTGTTCAAAAAACGCATCCCAAGGTTCTTGCCGTTACTGGGCCGCATGCCACTGCAGAGGTTATGCAGGCCATTCATACCCATCTTCCCAAGCCACACGACCCATTCACCGACCTGGTGCCTGAGCAGGGCGTGCGCCTTACGCCAAGCCACTACGCGTACCTCAAGATCTCCGAAGGCTGCAACCACCGTTGCAGTTTCTGCATTATCCCAAGTATGCGTGGCGATCTCGTCTCACGGCCTATCGGCGAGGTGATGCGTGAGGCCGAGGCTTTAGTAAGAGCGGGGGTCAAGGAACTGCTGGTTGTCTCCCAGGACACCAGCGCCTACGGTGTCGATCTTCGGCACCGAACCGACTTTGTCAACGGCCGCCCGGTGAAGACCCATTTCTATGAACTTGCCAAAGAGCTAAGCGAGCTCGGTGTCTGGGTAAGGCTGCATTACGTCTACCCCTATCCTCATGTTGACGATGTCTTGGGCCTAATGGCCGAGTGCAAACTGCTTGCCTATCTGGACATCCCCTTTCAACACGGACATCCCGATGTTCTAAAGCGTATGAAAAGGCCAGCGGCCGCGGAGAAAGTGCTCACCCGAATTCAAAACTGGCGCAGGATCTGCCCCGACCTAACCCTCCGAAGCACGTTTATCGCAGGCTTTCCTGGGGAAACGGAAGAGGAGTTTCAGGTGCTGCTGGATTTTTTAAGTGAGGCAAAAATCGACCGACTGGGATGTTTTGCCTACAGCCCGGTTGAGGGCGCAACCGCCAATCAGTTGGCCAACCCAGTTCCCCAGGAACTCCGGCGAGAGCGTCAGGAACGGGTCATGGCCCACCAGGCGCCCATCTCTGAGGCGCGACTCCAACGCTGGGTGGGCCGACGGGTTCGGGTGCTGATTGACGCGATGGATGAAGAGGCGGGCTGCCTCATTGCCCGTGGCCCCGGAGATGCCCCCGACATTGATGGCATCGTCCGTATCTGGCCCAACCCAAGTTCACGGCATGTCATGCCTGTAAGGCTTGGTGAATGGGCGGAGGTCGACATTGTCGAGAGCGATGCCTACGACCTTGAGGCCATCTGGGTTGCGTCTGGGCCCACGGCTGAGCAGAGACATACGCAACTAATTGAAACCTAAGCAAAGGAGAGCAATATGAGGGAAGTGGTCGTACTAAGTGCTGTACGTTCCGCCATAGGCGGATTTGGAGGCAGCCTGTCAAGCCTTGAGCCCAGCGAGCTTGGCGGTATGGTGATGAAAGAGGCCATTGCCCGTTCTGCTGTGGATGCCGAACTCATTCAGTACGCCGTGGTTGGCAACTGCATTCCCACAGAGTCGCGGTCTGCCTATGTGGCACGTGTTGCAAGCATTCAGGCAGGGCTCCCAATGACATCGGTTGCACTCACTATTAACAGGCTATGCGGTTCGGCCCTTCAAGCCGTTGTATCAACCACCCAAAATATTCTGCTCGGGGACTCCGACTTTGGCATTGGAGGGGGCGTTGAGGTGATGAGCCGAGGCGGCTACCTTAGCCCAGCCATGCGAACCGGGGCTCGCATGGGAGACACCAAGGTCGTTGACATGATGGTGGCTGCTCTGACCGACCCCTTTGGCGTAGGTCATATGGGCATTACCGCCGAAAACCTTGCCACAAAACACAGCCTTTCACGCGATGCGCAGGACGCCTTCGCCCTTGAATCCCAGAACCGTGCGGCCAAGGCCATTGCCGAGGGGCGTTTTAAAGACCAGATCGTGCCCATCACCATTAGCTCGAAGAAGGGCGATATTGTTTTTGACACCGATGAGCATCCTCGGGCAACAAGCCTTGAGAAACTTAGTGCAATGAAGCCCGCCTTCAAAAAGGATGGGTCCGTAACCGCAGGCAATGCCTCTGGCATTAACGATGCCGGAGCCTTTCTCGTGCTTGGCGAGGCGGCGGCCGCAGCTAAGAGCGGCGCAAAGCCTCTCGCACGGGTGGTTAGTTATGCCGTGGCGGGTGTTCCAAACGACATCATGGGGGAGGGGCCTATCCCATCCACCAAAATCGCGCTGCAGCGCGCGGGTCTTAGGCTTGACCAGATCGACGTCATTGAATCCAACGAGGCCTTTGCGGCCCAGGCGTTAACCGTGACCAAGGTGCTTGGTTTTGATCCCGCCAAGGTCAATATCAACGGCGGGGCTATTGCGCTGGGTCATCCTGTCGGCGCAACGGGCGCTGTCATTGCAACCAAGTGCATTCACGAGCTGCATCGCAGTGGCGGCCGGTATGGACTTGCCACCATGTGCATTGGAGGTGGCCAGGGCATTGCGGTGGTGTTCGAGAGGCTCTAGTTTTTTAGGTTCTGCCTGCGGACCGCAACGGCGAGAGGTGTGCTTCGGGGATAGGGGTCGCTGGGACCCCTTTCTTTCATTTCCATGAGTTAACATAATATACATTATGAGCGAAATAAATACGGCAGGATTGGTTGATTCGCGTAGGCTTGGCTAAGCGGCCTGGCCTATGAACCGGCAAAAGTTCTGGGTTGTGGCCTCGGCCACCTGATCAACCGAGAGGCCTTTAAGCTCAGCAATACGCTGCGCCACATGCACCACATAGGCAGGCTCGTTGGTTTTGCCTCGAAATGGTACCGGTGCAAGAAACGGTGCATCGGTCTCAATAAGTAGATGCTCAAGCGGAATCTCGCGCGCAACTTCGTGCACCTGCTGGGCATTCTTGAAGGTCACGATGCCTGATAAGGAAATGAAAAAACCCATATCGATGGCAGCCCAAGCCACCTCGATAGACTCAGTAAAACAATGCATTACACCGGCTACTTCATGTGCCTTCTCATCTCGAAGAATGCTTAAGGTATCGTTGGCAGCCTCGCGCGTGTGAATGATTAAAGGCTTGTTCACTGTGCGGGCAGCGCGAATATGAACCCGAAAGCGTTCACGCTGCCAGTTAAGGTCGCCCTTAAGGCGGTAATAATCAAGGCCTGTTTCGCCAATGGCCACAACCTTTTCATGGTCAGCACGCCGCACAAGCTCTTCCACAGTGGGCTCACTGGCTACCTCGTCGTAATCGGGGTGCACCCCCAACGAACACCACAGCCGGGGGCGGCCAAGCGTCTGCTCAAGGACCTTGTCTGCCTCCTCGAGGGTTGTGCAGATGTTTAAGGCGCGGGTTACCCCGGCAGCAGCCATGGACTGCAGCACCTCATCGGTTCGCAGAGATAAGCCTTCGTAGTTTAAGTGGCAGTGCGAATCGGCAAACTCAGTGAGCATCAAGACGAACTCCGTTAGTCATCGGCCCAGGCTTTCAGGGAACATCAACTGGCGAAGGTCTTCAAAAACCGACTCGAGGTACAACTGGGCGTTCACAGGGTGGTAGCTGCCACGGGCATAGACCACAAGCTTATCAAGCAGTCTGGCATAGCGGTCGGAATAAGCCAGACTTACTCGTTGCTGCGAGGCGGTCTGTGCCCAGGCCCTTAGCGCAACGGCTTCAAGCGGGAAATGACGAGGTTCAAGACCCTGGCGACACCGCTCCATGTCGGTGAGCCAGCGCAAAAGCAGCTCGACCGCATCGGCAATGGAGGTGGTCTTTCCCACCCGCGCCGCCCAGCCCGTGGGCTGGACCCTGACCGGGCGTGCCGTAAGAAAGGGCAAAAGCCACTGACTGGCCTCATTGGCGCTAATCGCCTGGCTTTGCAGACTCTGAGCGTCGGTCTGCAGTACAACGCGCCTGCAGCGCGACAAGATCGTTGCTGGAACCCCACGAAGTCGCTCGGCATAAAGCAAATACCGCATGCCTTGCTCAGGCTCCTCAAGGCCTTTAAGCAAGGCGTTTGCAGAAAAGACATTGAGCCGATGAATGGACCCAATGACCGCCCAACGCGAACCTCCGCGATGCGAGCTCACCCCCGCAAAGTCTTGCAGCTGGCGCACCTGAGCAATAAGAATCTGTGCGCTCTGCTTTTTCTCTTTCCCCGAGGACTCAGCCTCGCCGGCCTCTGCAACCGAGTCCACGGCAGCAGCGGAATCGTCGTCGGTCGTGTCTGAGTCCTCAGCAGCTGCCTCGGTATCGGCGCCCTGCTCCATGGCCGATCGAATCCACCGGCAGTCAGGGTGCTGGCCCTGAGCAACCCAGCGGCAGCTGGGGCACTGGCCGCAGGCCCGACCATCGGAGGCGGGCTGATGACAAAGGCGTGCAGCTGCTAAGGCAAGCGCGAAGGCTCCTAGATCCATTCGCGCGGGACCAACAAACAGACCGGCCTGGGCCTCGGCATGTAAAAACGGCTTGGACTGCGCCCACCAGTGGTCAAACCAGGGCTTCCAGACAAGACAAGAGGCCCCCACCCCCGATGGGCTCGGCTGGCTGGCCTGGCTCATGGTGATGCTGCCCCAGGAACCGAAGAACCACCCGGTAGCCAAGGCTTCATCAGCCTGGCAAGGTCTTGCTGAATAGCCTCAACCGGGCGCTGGGCGTCAATCCAGGTCTGCCGGTCAGCTCGATTTTCAGCAGCAAGTCGATAGCCAAGCCGCACCCTCTCGAAAAACGCGATGGTCTCGCTGTCAAAACGATCGGTCTCCTCGGCAAGCAAGGCGCCAGCCGAGCGGTCCCGCCGTCGCTTGGCCGCTACCTCAGCAGGAAGGTCAAAATAAAAAACATGATCAGGCCCCCTTCCCTCCGCCTCGACGGCCTGTGCCATGGCCTCTATCAGGCTTGAGGGCAGTCCGCGTGCGGTGCCTTGATAGGCACGCGTGGAATCGGTAAAACGATCGGAGATAACCCATTGGCCACGGTCTAAGGCCGGCCAGATTGTCTGCCGCAGGTGGTCGCGACGAGCTGCAAAAATAATAAGCAGCTCGGTTAGGCCATCCATTGGGGAATGAAGAACAATTTCGCGGAGCGACTCGGCCAGGGGGCTTCCCCCAGGCTCGCGCGTAATAAGAACCGACTGGCCTGCCCCGCGTAACTGCGAGGCAAGGAACTGAAGGTGAGTGGTCTTGCCTGCACCGTCAATGCCCTCAAGCACCAGAAACCGCGAGCCCGTAGCGCCAGATTCTGCCGACCTCTCGGGGCTTGGCGATTGGCTGGACCCAAAAAGGCTCACAGACCTCTTTCCGCAGGCGGGGGCTGGCCAATGCCCCTTTGAAAATAATTCACCGCCCAGTTGTGCTGCTTAAGGTCATGGCTGAAGTAAGAACGGCCATTGCCTCTGGCCACAAAATAAAGCGCCGAGGTTTCGGCAGGCTGAAGCGCAGCAACCAAGGCCAGGCGTCCCGGGCTCGCAATCGGCCCGGGCGGCAGGCCCTGGTGTTGGTAGGTGTTGTAGGGTGAAGGGTGGCTTAAGTCCTTGCGGCGCAGGTTTCCATCAAAGGCTGAGCCAAGCCCGTAAATGGTTGTTGGGTCCGACTGAAGTCGCATGCCAATGCGAAGTCGATTCTGTAAGACCGCCGAGACACGGGCACGGTCTTCTGAGGCCTGCGTCTCTTTTTCGATAATGGAGGCAAGAACAAGGGCCTGTTCGGGGGACGTCAGGGCGCTGCGGGCAGATCGCTTCGCCCAGGCCTCGGCAAGCATTTCCTTCTGAAGGCGAATCGCCCGCGTCAAAAGGTCGTGGTCGGTCTGGCCGCGACGAAAGAGATAGGTGTCTGGAAAGATCCAGCCCTCAACCGAGCGAAAAGGAAGGTTCATTTCTTGGGCTAAAGCCCTTGAAACCGATTGAGGATCTCCCGTCAGAGTCGCTTTTATCTGGGGATGGCTGTGAAGCGCGGTAAGTATCTGGGAAAACGTCCAGCCTTCAAGCAATGTGACAGATTCCTGAAGCTCCTGACCACGACTCAGGATGGTTAGAACCTGCCAAATGGAAGAACCCTGAGGAAAACCGTAGACCCCGGCCTGAAGTTGATCGTGCAGCCCTAGAAGCCTTGCAGTGCGGGCAAAGCCGTCGGGCGTGACTTCAACCCCATGGTCCCTTAGGACAAGACCAATCGCACGCGCCGATGCCCCTGGCTTAATCGCGACTTCCACGGAGGCAGGCTGCTTGCTAACTGGACCCACCGAAGGCGCAAGCGCGGGGACTACCGGCTGCGTCAGCCAGACGAGCCCAGCCGCCATGGTTAAAAGCCCAAAGAAAAGTAAGACAACAAGTGCAAGAAGAAAACGTCGCAAGGCCTCTATTTCCGCTGAATAATTAGGTTTTGCTCACCCTCGGCGACCAACCTAGGGTCTATTATCCAGCCTATGAGTAACCTTGTCCCGGAACACCGCCTCAATTACCGTCTTGTCACTGTTGAGGGCTCTGATGCGCTCTCGTTCCTTCAGGCCCAGCTATGCAACGATGTAAGTGCCCTCGCCTGCTGGTCCTCAACTGAAAAGCCCGACGAAAAACCGCAGGCTCAGCTTTCGGGCTATTGCAATGCGAAGGGCCGGCTCTACGCCGTCTTTTGGATCTGGCGCGAGAATCCGGAGCGCTTCCAACTGCTCATGCCGGCCTCACTTGCACCCAGCCTCGTCAAGAGGCTCTCCATGTTTGTACTGCGAGCCAAAGTGAAGATTCGCCAAGCAGATTCTGAGATCTATGGACTAACACTGCCCCGGGCGCTGGAGACCCCACAGATTGCGTTACACGGCATGACACTGTTGCCTGCCGAATGGCCTGCGCTGCAAGGCCCCGATGCATCGGCTAGTCGCTACTGGCTTATCGGACCAGAAGCCAGTCGGCCAGAGGTTGAGAGCCCCATGGGCATACCCCCGGCGCAGGTTCCTAGTATCCAGGCTGCCCAAGCTGGTCAGGCTGGGCAGGCTGAATCGTCTACTGCGCATCCGCAGTGTCTTGAAGATCAGCTCGATGCGCTTATATCCGCTGGTTATCACTATGAGTTACTTTCGCCAAGCGACTGGGCCGAGGCTGAAATTCGGCAGGGGCTGCCCTGGTTTGAGGTGGAGCTTATTGAACGTTTTGTCCCTCAGACCATTAACCTCGACCTTCTCGACGGTGTCAGTTTCTCCAAGGGCTGCTACCCGGGCCAGGAGATCGTTGCCCGCAGTCACTACCTCGGCAAACTTAATCAAAGGATGTTCTTATTTGAAGGGCCCGCCGGCCTGTTGCCGGGCGAGGATGTCTTTCTTGCTTCGGCCGAGGCGCTAGGCGAGCAGCCTATCGGTGAAGTGGTTAGCGTGACACCTGTTAAAGCATCGCAAAAAGCGCGCTACCTGGTGAGCCTAAAACTAGAGCCCTTTCGCGATCAAGCTGCAGTCGTTGGTGTTGTTGCATCCTCGGGGGCCAGGGTGACGCTTGACCTTCAGGACGTGCCTTATGCCGTACCTCGCGAGCCTCAGGTGCCCAATCGCCCCAAGCTCTAACGACGGGCCCTCATAGGCTAGGGGTCATCGGCCGTCTGCGTGGGGGCCCTTCTGCCTGCAAGAGCCGTCATGCGTCGAAAGGTACCCATGGCCGTTGCAATAAGCCTTCCCGAGGGGTCTTTAATTTCCCCACGACAAAAGGCCATGCTGGTCGACCTGTGCTCACAAAAGCCCAAGGCAATCAGTTCATCGCGCCCTGGCCGCAGAAAACTTGTCTTCATCTCGATGGTCACCACCCAGGCCCCAGCGGGGTCGGCCGACTTGGCAGCCATGGCCATCACGGCATCCAACAAGGTCATGATGACGCCTCCATGGGCTACGCCCATGCCATTGCGCTGCCAAGGCTGCAGTTTGAGTTCCAACCGGGCGTTGCCGTCTTGCGCCGAGGCATAGTGAGGCTCGAGATGCGCCATAAAGGGCGTGTGACTTGGGCTTTCCGGGGGATACGAAGGGGAATCCATGGGCTCAACCATACCAAGTCTTACACTGCATCGCATGAATGGTTTTGACCTCCCCCCACTCTCCCGACATCCCCCATCGGGGACAGCAAGGCGTCAGAGTCTGACGTCGTTTTCCTCGTTACAGGCAGTTGGCTCGGGCCTTCCAGTGACCGAAGGGCTTTCATCGCTTGAGCAGCCTTGGGCTGCGGAGCCTCTGGTCTACGCCTGCGATCCGACGCCTCTTAAAGAGCCCGTCTTGGTTGCGGTCTCTGACGAGGCCGCCGCATGCCTTGGCGAGTCGGCCCAGTCCATTCAGGGCTGCCCAGCCTGGGCGGCATGGCTTTCGGGAAGCTGCGCCCTGGAGCAGCCTCGTTGCTATGCCACCGTCTATGCAGGCCATCAGTTCGGCGTCTTTGTGCCACGCTTGGGCGATGGCCGCGCGCTTAACCTGGGCGCGCTCAACGGCTGGGAGCTTCAGCTCAAGGGAGCCGGGCCAACCCCTTTTGCAAGGCATGCCGACGGTCGTGCTGTTTTGCGCTCGTCCGTGCGCGAATTTCTCTGCTCTGAGGCCATGCACGGGCTTGGCATTGCAACCACCCGAGCCTTGTCTTTGGCGGTCTCGCAGACCCCCGTGGTGCGCGAACGCCTTGAGCCAGCCGCTGTGGTCTGCCGCATGGCCCCAAGCTTTCTTAGGTTTGGCCATTTCGAATATTTCGCCCATCGCGCTAAAACCCACGCTCAGTCTGACCCCCATGCGAAGTCGCTTGCCCAACAGCAGACCGCAACCATGCTGCGATCGCTAGCCGAGGTTGACCCCGGGTTTTCGTCTCTGCAAGGGCTTTCGGGCTTTAATCAGGTCACTGACTTTCTAAATATCGTTACTCGAAGAACAGCGCGCCTGATGGCCGACTGGATGAGTGTGGGGTTTATGCATGGGGTCATGAACACCGATAACTTTTCGGCCTTAGGGCTCACCATCGACTACGGACCCTTCAGTTTTATGGAGGCCTTTGATCCCAACTTTATCTGTAACCACAGCGATCACGAGGGCCGGTACCGTTATGCAAGTCAGCCCTCAATAGGGTTTTGGAATCTTCAACGCCTTCTGAGTGCCTTTGCCGCACTTCACGATGTCGATCTTAAAAGCCAATCAGGCCAAAGTCTTCTTGAAGAGGCCCAGGCAAATTACGAGACCGCCTTCTACAACCGATTCGAAGGCCGAATGCGCGACAAGCTTGGGCTTGAGCATTGCGAACGCGCCGAGCTGCTTGCCACCATTGACCGCTGCTTTCTTTTTATGCACAAAGAGTCAATCGACTTTTCCCATTTCTTCCGACGTCTTGGCCATTGCCAACCGTTTAACACCGCACTCTCCTTTGAGGCCCGCTGGGCGGGCCTCGCCCCCTGTCTGCCTGATTCCGAGGCCTCAAGGCAGTTTGTCTCTGCACTGGAGGCCCAGCTTAAGGAGGGTGAAAAGGCCAGGCATCCGATGGGACAGACTTCAAGCCAGGCCTATGCGACCCAATGGTCCGAACAACGTCTTGCCGCAAACCCCTCGTTTGTTCTTCGTAACTGGGTGCTCGAAGAGGTGATTCGTGCGCTTGAGGACGAGGGGGATGTGGGCCCGCTCCATAAAGCCATGACCATGCTTAAAAACCCCTTCGATGACAGCCGAATCAACCAAGCCTGGCTTGGAGCAGCGCCCGACTGGGCCAGAGGGCTTGCCTTAAGCTGCTCCAGCTAGGCTTAGAATGAAGGCCTCGCCTCTCCTTCCTTCTATGCGATTATGAAAACCAGCATCAATCCACGCACACCGCCAGCCCCGCTCGAGCAGCCCGACGATGTCTATCGAAAATCGCTTACCGACATGCAGTACGCCGTTGCACGGCTTAAGCACACCGAACCAGCCTTTACGGGTACCTACTGGAACCATTGGGACCAGGGGCGGTACAACTGCATCTGCTGCCATACGCCCTTGTTTCACTCCGATCACAAGTTCGACGCGGGCTGTGGCTGGCCTAGCTATTTCCAAGCGCTCACCGATGGCGTCATCAAAGAAATAGCGGACCATAGTCACGGTATGACCCGAACCGAAATTGTTTGCGGTCAATGCAATGCACACCTTGGCCATGTCTTTAACGATGGTCCCGCCCCGACGGGGCTTCGGTATTGTGTGAACTCAGCCTCCGTCTCATTTGAGTCGAAATGAAATTTCTTGCCGATTGGCTTCCCCTGGTAGCCTTTTTCGTTCTCTACAAAACAGTTGATATCTATGCGGCAACGGCAGGCGCCATTGTTATTAGCCTACTCATGATTGCACTCATGCGCTGGCGCGGCCTGCCCATCGACAAAATGCAGTGGATTAGCCTTGGCCTTATTGTTGTCTTTGGGGGTGCAACACTTTTTCTGCAAGACGAGCGGTTTATTAAAGCGAAGCCCAGTCTTTTGTATCTGCTTTTTGGGCTCGTGCTTATTGTGCCGCAGCTCTTAAAAAGAGTTCACCTTATTGAGAAACTTATGGCAGGTCGCATTGAGCTACCAGCACATGCCTGGCGGCTGCTCAACACGGCCTGGGCCCTCTTCTTTTTTGCCATGGCCGCTCTTAATGCCTGGGTGGCCACTGCGTTTTCTACGGATATCTGGGTCGACTTCAAAGTCTTCGGAACACTCGGACTAACACTTGCCTTTGTTGTTGCCCAGGCGGTTTATATGGGTCGCTTCATGAAGTCCGAGTCAGAACCAGAGCCTGACAAATCGTCAAAACCCTAACTAGAAGCGACAGACATGACACTTCGTGAGGAAATTGAGGCTCGGCTGCGAGCGAAGCTGGATGTTGAGGCCTTTCAGCTCCATGACGATTCCGAGGCCCACAGAGGGCATGCAGGCGCGGCATCGGGTGGGGGTCACTTCGACCTCATGCTCGTCAGCACAGGTTTTGAGGGTCTTAGTCGAGTTCGTCGACACCAGCTTGTGTATGATGCGCTCTCAGATCTGTTACCCAAACAAATACACGCGCTGTCCATCGACGCGCGTAGCCCCTCGGAGGTGAAATGACCCCTACCTACATTGGCAAAAGCCTCTTAGTCTTTTGTTTGACCAGTCTGTGCCTTACGGCGGTGCACGCGCAGAATATTGCGGTAGTCAATGGCCGCCCCATACCGAAAGAGCGGGCAGACTTGTTTATTAAAGAGCTTGAGCGCCAAGGCCAGCAAGCCAGCCCCGAGCTAGCCTCGCTTGTGCGTCAAGAATTGGTAGACCGTGAGGTGCTTTTGCAGGAGGCTGAGCGCCGAGGGCTTCCTGCCAAGTCAGAGACACGCTTTCAAATTGAGACCGCGCGCACCCAGATCCTTATCCAGTCTCTGGTTCAAGATGAACTTGGGCGCAATCCCGTAACCGACGACGAGATCTCCCAAGAATACAAGAGGATGACGGCGGGTAAGGCCACCGAGTATCGCGCTCGACACATTCTGGTTGAGTCGCAAGATCAGGCGCGTGCCCTGATTGCCCGTCTTAAAAAGGGGGAGTCCTTTGAACAGCTGGCAAAGCAGCTCTCGAAAGACCCCGGATCAGCCGGCAATGGGGGCGATCTTGACTGGGCCTCTGCGGACACCTTTGTAGCGCCCTTCTCAAACGCAATGGCCTCGCTTAAGAAGGGCGGTCTTACGGCCGAGCCCATACAGACTCAATTCGGCTGGCACGTTATTCGGCTTGACGACATTCGTGAAACCGCACCACCGCCACTCGCCGAAGTTCGCACACAAATCGTCGAGGGCTTGCAGCGCCAGAAGCTAAGTACCTTTCAACAGTCCCTGCGAAGCAAGGCTAGTATTAAGTAAGCAGTTGTCGCTGTGGGTTCTCGGGGTGCTTTTTTAACCCGACCTCTCTAGGCATTACTTAGGGGACCCTTTGCGTCTCTCCGCACACCGGGGACGTCCTAGTCTTGAATTTCAACGGTGGTTCCGTACGGGACAAGGTCGAAGAGGTCAACGATGTCTTGGTTGCGCATGCGAATGCAGCCTATCGACCCGGGTTCCCCCATCACCACACTGGGTGGGCTGCCGTGAATGTAGATATAGCGCCGCATGGTGTCTACCTGACCCAACCGATTTATCCCTAGCTCCAGGCCCGAGAGCCACAGAATTCGCGTGAGAATCCAGTCTCGACCAGGACTGCTTGCAGCAAGCTCTGGGGTCCAGACTTCTCCGGTCGGCCTTCGGCCTACAAAGACAGTATTAAGGGCTGCACCCTTTCCAATTTTTGCGCGAACCAGATGCCTGCCCAAAGGGGTTCTAAAACTGCCCTGCTCTTGACCTGTGCCATTGCGCGAGGTTGAGACAACGAACTCGGCACGCGGGGACCGCAACGGGGGATTACCTATGTCGAGTTGATCGGGATCAGGATCAAAAAGGTAAAGACGCTGAGCCTGAACCGAAATCAGGATGTGCGGACAACCTCTCGCAGAATGCGCTGCTTCTCGCGGTTCCACTCTTTCTCCTTTTCGGTGGCTCGCTTGTCGTGCTGCTTCTTGCCCTTGGCAAGACCTAGATCAAGCTTTATTCGACCTCGACTGTAATGCAAATTCAGCGGTACAAGGGCATAGCCCGAGCGCTCAACCTTGCCAATGAGCTTGCCGATTTCGGCAGCATGAAGCAAAAGCTTTCGCGTTCGTACAGGGTCGGCAGTAACATGGGTGGAGGTTGAGCTTAAGGGGGAAATATGTGCACCAATAAGATAGAGCTCAGCCCGTCGAATCACCACATAGGCCTCTTTAAGCTGCGCGCGGCCTGCTCGAATGGCCTTGGCCTCCCAGCCCAGCAAAACCAGCCCAGCCTCAAACCGCTCCTCAATGAAGTAGTCGTGGAAGGCCTTCTTGTTATCGATGATCGACATACAATCCTAAAATGTCCGTCGTGAAAAAGTCCGTGCTGGTACCTTACTCGGCCAATGCTATGTTTAACCTGGTCTCGAACGTTCCCCAGTACCCGGAGTTCTTGCCCTGGTGTTCGGGCTCCCAGATGATCCCACAAGCCGATGGCAGCCTGCTTGCCCGGGTAGATGTCCAGTTTAAGGGTATCCGTCAGTCTTTCACAACGCGCAACCAGCATGAGCCCGGCCAACGCATTGCCATGGAGCTCCACGAGGGCCCCTTTAAGTCATTGCAAGGCGAATGGCAGTTTCATGCCATTACCGATCAGGCCTGCCGAATTGAGTTTTACCTTGAGTATCACTTTGCCGGTGGTCTGCTTGAGCGCGTGGTACGTCCGGTTTTTGACCAGATTGCCGCAAGCTTTGTTGATGCCTTCGTGAAGCAGGCTGAGCTCAGACATCAGCTACCCTCCGACTAGCCGCACGCCGAGGTTGTGGCTCCAAGCATGCAAGAAGGAATTGCCATTGAACTGGTGGTTACAAAAACCCAGCCTGAGTTAAACCTTGCCACCAGTTATTCGCTTGAGTTGCCAGCCACTATGACGATTGAAGACCTGCAGTTGTGGCTTTCAAGCCAGAACGTCAAAGACCTGCAAGGGCTGGCGGAGGCCTTCAACAATGCGGCGGGCTTTGCAATTTTTGGCAAGGCCGTTCCCGCCAGCACACGCCTAAACCAGGGCGACCGGCTTGAACTTCTCAGCCCGCTTCTCGCAGACCCGAAACTTGCGCGCCGTCAGCGCGTGCAGACCCGTCGCTCGGAGCGCGCAAGCAAAGGGCAGTTCGACCGCTGGACCCGCAACCGGTAGAATCCGAACATGGAACGACTGCGAAAAGCGCTTACCTTCGACGATGTCCTGCTTGTGCCTGCCTACTCGTCGGTGTTGCCGAGAGAAACCAGCCTTCAGACCCAGTTCACACGAAGACTGCGGCTCAATCTTCCGCTTATTTCAGCAGCCATGGATACCGTTACCGAGTCCCACCTCGCCATCACTCTGGCTGAAGAAGGCGGCATCGGCGTTATTCACAAAAACCTCACGGCCAAGGCTCAGGCAGCCGAGGTACTTAAGGTGAAACGCTTTGAGGCGGGCGTGGTGAAGGACCCCATCACCATACCGCCAACCATGCGCATCTGGGAGGTCTTAAAGCTCACCAAAGAGCGTCGCATTTCGGGGCTGCCCGTGGTTGAGAACGGTAAGGTGGTTGGCATTGTTACCAACCGCGACCTGCGGTTTGAAACCCGGCTCGATGAGCCTGTTCGGTCCATCATGACCCCAGGCGAGCGGCTTGTTACGGTTGACGAAAAGGCCTCCCTTGAGGAGGCAAAAACACTTATGCACACCCACCGACTTGAGCGCGTTTTGGTGGTAAACAATCAGTTTGAGCTTAAGGGTCTTATTACCGTCAAAGACATACTGAAGGGCATCGAGTACCCCCATGCTGCCCGCGATGACCAAGGCAAGCTCTGTGTAGCCGCCGCTGTCGGCGTGGGTGAAGGAACCGAGGAGCGTGTTGAACGACTTGTTGAGGCCGGTGTTGATGTCATTGTGGTTGATACTGCCCATGGCCATTCGCAGGGTGTCTTAAGCCGTGTCCAATGGGTTAAGTCCAGGTTCCCCAATGTCGATGTCATTGGTGGAAACATCGCCACGGGGGATGCAGCCAAGGCTCTGGCCGACCACGGGGCTGATGCCGTGAAAGTGGGCATTGGACCAGGCAGCATCTGCACCACCCGTGTTGTTGCGGGTGTTGGCGTGCCGCAAATTACAGCCATCGCCGATGTGGCTAAGGCACTTGGCAGTTCAGGTATTCCCATCATCGCCGACGGTGGGGTGCGTTTTTCTGGCGATGTCGCCAAGGCACTTGCCGCCGGCGCAAGCTCTGTGATGATGGGCGGCATGCTTGCCGGTACCGAAGAGGCCCCTGGCGAAGTGGTGCTCTTTCAAGGGCGATCGTACAAGGCCTACCGCGGCATGGGTTCGCTTGGCGCGATGCAGGCGGGCTCGGCCGACCGTTACTTCCAAGACTCCGACAACCCCAATATTGACAAGCTCGTTCCGGAAGGCATTGAAGGGCGTGTTCCTTACAAGGGCAGCGCCCGGCAAATTATTTACCAGCTTGCGGGAGGCATTCGAGCAAGCATGGGCTACTGCGGCTGCCGCTCCATTGACGAATGGCATGCCAAGGCCGAGTTTGTGGAAATTACCAATGCCGGCATAAGAGAGTCGCATGTGCACGATGTGCAAATTACCAAGGAAGCCCCCAACTACCGGGCAGACTAAGGTTGAACCACGACCAAATTCTTATTCTCGATTTCGGCTCACAGCTCACGCAGCTTATTGCCCGGCGCCTGCGTGAGCTTCACGTTTACTGCGAGGTTCACCCCTGTGATGTCAGCGACGACTGGCTAAGCCTTTACCTTGAAAAATCGTCGGTCAAGGGCATTGTGCTCTCGGGCAGTCATGCAAGCGCCTATGACGACCATACCGATAAGGCCCCCGAACTTGTCTTTCAATGCGGGCTTCCGGTACTTGGTATTTGCTACGGCATGCAGACCATGGCTTTGCAGCTTGGAGGAAAGGTTCAGGCCGGTGACCATCGTGAGTTTGGGTCTGCCGAAGTAAGGGCCCGAGGTCATACCCGCCTGCTCGAGGGCATTGCCGACCTCACCACCGCCGAGGGCCATGGCATGTTGAAAGTCTGGATGAGTCATGGAGACGGCGTCAGCGAGCTGCCCCCTGGCTTTCGTCTTATGGCCTCCACGGCAAGCTGCCCCATTGCAGGAATGGCCGACGACGAGCGTGGCTTTTATGGACTGCAGTTTCATCCCGAAGTCACGCACACCGTTCAAGGGCGGGCCATTTTGCAGCGGTTCGCAGTTGGCATCTGTGCAGCTCGCACCGACTGGATTATGAAAGATCATATTAACGAGGCCGTGGCCCGTATTAAGGCCCAGGTGGGTGAACAGGGTGTTGTGCTTGGGCTCTCAGGCGGTGTTGATTCGTCGGTGGCAGCAGCGCTTATTCATAAGGCGATTGGCGAGCAGCTGGTCTGTGTCTTTGTTGACCACGGGCTTTTGCGGCTTAACGAAGGTGACCAGGTCATGGCCATGTTCGAAGGCCGACTGCATGCCAGGGTCATTCGGGTTGATGCCAGACAGCGCTTCCTCAGCGCCCTGCAAGGCGTTCACGACCCCGAGGCCAAACGCAAGATTATTGGCGGCCTTTTTGTGGACGTGTTTATGGAGCAGGCCGAGGCCTTGAAGGCGCAAGGCACCTTTATTTCCTTTCTTGGTCAAGGCACCATCTACCCAGACGTCATTGAAAGCGGTGGTGCTAAGTCGAAGAAGGCCGTCACCATAAAAAGCCATCACAACGTGGGTGGACTGCCTGAGAAGCTTGGGCTGAATTTGCTCGAGCCGCTTCGCGATCTTTTTAAAGACGAGGTTCGTGAGCTTGGCATTGCGCTAGGTCTTCCTCGAGAGATGGTCTATCGCCACCCCTTTCCTGGCCCAGGCCTTGGCGTGCGCATTCTAGGCGCCATCGACCCCAGCTACGTGCCCTTATTGCAGCAGGCCGACGCCATCTTCATCGAGACGCTTCGGTCAACCGTAGCGGCCGAGAAGGACCTTCAACAGGGGCTTTGCTCTGCTGATGACATAGGCAAAACCTGGTACGACCTAACGAGCCAGGCCTTTGCTGTCTTTCTTCCTGTGAAGTCAGTGGGTGTTATGGGCGATGGCCGCACCTACGAGTATGTGGTGGCCTTACGTGCGGTTGTGACGTCCGATTTCATGACCGCTCACTGGGCCGAGCTTCCCCATAGCCTTTTAGCCACCGTATCGAACCGCATCATCAACGAGATTCGCGGCATTAACCGGGTGGTCTACGATATCTCTGGGAAGCCACCCGCCACGATTGAGTGGGAATGACTTTACAACTCGATATTAGGTTATTAATGACCGGTGCGGAATAGGAAACTCAAAATCCAAGCGAGGAAAACGAGCGCAACGAATACAAAGACTACGTTGCTCTTATGCTCAAACTTATAGCCCAGCTCGACGCGTCCAGACTGGAATAAGTAAATTGTGTAGATACCCCACATCAAGGCGAATACAACCATGATCCCCACAGCAACAAATAAAGCGTCAATCATCGTCAAATAATGAGTAGCAGGAATGTCGTCGCCCAGCGAAAACTTCAAGGCAAACAAAGTCAGTAACAAAGTCAGCTGGCCACCTACTCGCCAACTGCCGTTATCACCGCCAGACTCCGTCTCGTAGATCACACTGTATTTGTTGATAAACAGAGACAGGAGCAAAATGGATAGTAGGGGGACTAAAATCTTTTGGGCAACATCGAGGAAGTCGTGAGCCACTTTTATGTGAAATATAGCGACTGCGAACCGGGAATTTCCGCCGTGACTTAGACTCTTCACCTTGATCACTTCCGAGTTGCTGCCGATCAAATACCAGTTACCCTTCACCACCGTATGGACTAAATCGTCGTGCCCAAATTCATAATGTCGCGGCACAAACGTCAACTCAGGAAGCGCATGGTTGGCAGACTGCAACTCAATATGTAAGTCCAAATTTCCAAAGGGATAGCTTGGAATAGCTGTCTCGAACGTCAGTGTCACCGCAAACTTTTCGTACAACTCGACTCGCCCATCCGGAAAGAGCGTAAGAGACCTCGTGATGACCTCGCGGGGAGCTTCTGAATTCGCTACGAACACACCAGGATCGAAACTCCCAGCTAAAAAAGTGTCAACAGCATCACCCAACAAGGTCTGTTCTTTAGAGACATCCATTGCCTCATCTCGCCATGAGAGAAGTAGCTCAGCAACAGCGCGAGCCCTGCCTCCAGCAATTGAGATATCCGAAACCTCATCTAGGATGAGGTCCACCGTTACGGGAAAAGCATCCTCCTGCCCTGCCTCTAATTTGACAGTTTCCCCACCCGAGACGCGCACCTTCTCATTTGCAATGACGGGGCCGTTGATGAGCATTGCCACCATGAGGCTTGCGAAAACAGAATGTGCTTTTATTTTCATGCGATGTGAGTCCTCAGAACTAGGAGATGTTCGTACTCGAGCATACCGGTTATTTAGACTTACTTATGTTTTATCAACAATCTTTTAGGTTTTTCTTTATTGTTTGCCTGTTTTTTTAAGCCATTTTCAGTGGTGGTGGTTTGGTCAGCCTCCTTGTCGGGTTATCCCTCAAGCATCGCGTCAGGAGGGCTTATGGCAGACCGAGAAACTAGCATCTCCTCTGTCGTCGAGCTTGGAGATATTCTTCGGGCCGTCCGCAAGGAATGCTGCTGACCCAGAAGAAATTCGATCCATCCGTAGCGGAGCGTCTGGCCAAGCTTTCCTGACGTGAGTCTGTTGACATGGCCTGAGTCTAATTTCTATAGATCTCAGTGTCATTCAAAAAATCTGGGCAACCAAAAACCTGTTAAGTAAAAGTTAACAGGTTTCTCTGGCAAAGAATGCCAAAAAAGTTGCGTAAGTCTTTAATTTTATTGGTGCCGGTGAAAGGAATTGAACCCTCGACCTTCGCATTACGAACGCGACGCTCTCCCAGCTGAGCTACGTCCCCCTACAGAGAAACTAGC
>JAURFZ010000069.1 GCA_030834045.1 Burkholderiales bacterium | reverse complement strand
GAGACCATTAGAGTCTGAGGTTAAACGGAAATGGGTTTACGCCCAACTGCACCTAAGAGGGCAGACCGACCGAAATGACCCGCACCCTCGCTCAACTCATCTTCATAGAGACGAAAATCTAACCAGTTGTATCCCAGAAAGCCTTCTTTAATGGTTGATTCCACGTATAGATGGTCGAGCTTTCCGGGTCCGCCCGTCTTGTAGTCCAACTGCTTGGGGGTGTAGCCCTGAATAAGTAAAATACCCCCGGGCTTGAGGCATTGCGATATTCGCAAGAAAAGGTCGCTGCGCATAGCAGGTGAGGCGAACTGAAAAAATATGCCAACAACGGAATCGTAATGTGTTGCTCGCCAGTCAAAATCTCGATACTCGCAACAGTAATAATTTACCTGCACACCAGACTTCGCCGCAAAAGCCCGTGCTTTCTCCGTGGCCTCGGACGAGATATCAAAGGCATCTACGTCGAAGCCCTGCTTCGCCAGCCATACGCTATTGCGACCTTCACCGTCGGCAACCAAAAGGGCGCGACCTTTTGTTAGTTTTGCTGCTTGAGACACCAGATATTGGTTTGGTTCCTCGCCAAAGAGAAAGCCTTCTCTGCGAAATCGTTCATCCCAAACTTCCTTGGCTTGGGCGAAACCTTTTTCATTCGTCATTGGGTGTCTTAGGCCTTAAGGCAATCACACAGGCGAGAGGTGGCGGAGACGGTGGGATTCGAACCCACGATGGGCTTTTGGCCCATACTCCCTTAGCAGGGGAGCACCTTCGGCCACTCGGTCACGTCTCCGCTTAAAAAAGAGTGTACCCGATTCAGGCTTTTCGCCCCAGTTCCGAGGTCTGCTCCTGCGGCAGTGGAATGAACTCAACATCGCTTGCCAGGCTTGGGAAACGGCCCTGCTGCCAGTCGGCCTTCGCCTGCTCAATACGCTCTTTGGAACTGGCAACGAAGTTCCACCAGAGGTCACGAGGGGCATCTAGCGCCTCACCCCCAAGGACCAAGACACGTGCGTCTGTCTGCGCCATAAGCAGCCAGTGATCGGCTGCAAGGCTTTGAGCGGCATCAGCCAGAGAACACGGGCTTTTCTTGGAAGCACGAAGAATGACTAGGTCACCGGCCTTTGCGGTGGTCGAGGCATCAAGATCCACCTCGCCCTTGGCAATGTAAAGACCGAGTTCAAGATTTAGAATGGAGCCCGACTCCTGGCCAAGGCCGTTCTCCCCTAACAGGTCTTCGCAACGAAGTGAAAAACTTCCACCCGGTTCGAATTCAATGTCGAGTGCAATGGTAGGGCTGTAGGCCTTAACCGGCGAAGCCCTACCCGCCCACTGACCTGCAAGCACCTTCAGTGAATAGCCATGGGCCTTTGAGCCTTGAAATTCACCGGCAGGGTAACTACTGAACTCGGGACTCATGGCTTCAAGTGGCTTGGGCAGGGCAAGCCATAACTGCATCCCCTCAACCTCTGAACCACTGTTACGAATGTCTTGAGGGACACGCTCGGAATGCACAATGCCCTTTCCCGCCGCCATAAGGTTAACCGCGCCTGGCTCAATGCGCTGCTCGGTTCCGAGGCTGTCCCGATGCATAAACCCGCCCGAAAACAAATACGTGAATGTGGCTAGGCCAATGTGCGGGTGCGGACGGACATCCCCTGAGGTCTCGTTTGCAGCAAACTGGGCGGGCCCCATGTGGTCAACAAACACAAAGGGGCCAAGCGCCCGACAACCCTCAACAGGAAGGGCTCGTCGAACGGGAAAGCCGACATCTTTCTGACTGGATTGAAGAACAATCATGCTGCCAGCCGGCCCGACTGATAGTCGCTAATAGCCTGCTCAATTTCTTCACGGGTATTCATGACGAAGGGGCCATGCTGCACGACAGGCTCTCGCAAGGGTTTAGCAGCAAGCACTAGAAAACGTGCCCCCAGGGCGCAAGCCTGCAGATGCAGACGCTCCCCTTCACCAAAGACAGCCGCATGCTTGAGCGGCAAGGCCTGGGAGAGGCTGGCAGAAGGCGCCAATTCACCTTCAAAGACGTAAACCATTGCCGTGTGATCAACCGGCAAGGCATGCTCGAAGACCAACCCTGCGGCGAGCTTGACATCAATAAAAAGTGGCTGAGTGCTGACCCCTTGAATGGGGCCCTGCAGACCCTCGTACTGACCTGCAATAACCTTAACCCATCGTCCATCCTCGCTTTGACAAACAGGAATATCTTGCGAGGGTATGTCCCGATAGCCTGCGGGCTTCATCTTCTCAGCTGCTGGTAGATTAATCCATAGCTGGAAACCACGCATGGCCCCTTGCTCTTGCTGAGGCATCTCCGAGTGAATAATGCCGCGCCCTGCGGTCATCCACTGCACATCACCGCTGCGCAGGTGCCCCTTGTTGCCCAAATGATCCTCATGCAGCATATGGCCCTCGATCATGTAGGTGACCGTCTCAAAGCCGCGATGCGGATGGGCGGGAAAGCCAGCAATGTAGTCGTGCGGGTTCTCAGTGCTGAATTCGTCGAGCATTAAAAAAGGGTCGACACGACCCTGGCTTGAGCCAATGCTTCTGAAAAGCGAGACGCCTGCGCCATCCGACGTCTTCTGAGCGCGTATAACCTGTTTAAGTTGACGAACCAATGTCATGTAAAGGACCCCCCCTAACCCTTAACTAAGCAACCTTAAGCTCGCTTTGCACACTCTGCAAGGACTTTTCTTTGGGCTAGGCAGTAATGGAACAGCCCCGTGCATAAATGAACCTCACAGCATCGATACCAACAAACCCTAATAGCATTCGCACAACTCGGCCTAAGTGCCTTAAGCGCTATGCCTTAAGCCGCATGGCTTTCATCGGCAAGCCCAAAGGCTTTGTGCAGGGATCGCACGGCAAGCTCCATATACTTGTCTGCAATGACCACCGAGATCTTGATCTCACTTGTGGAGATCATTTGAATATTAATGCCCTCGGCCGCCAGGGTTTCAAACATCTGGCTTGCAACACCCACATGGCTACGCATACCAATACCTACCACTGACACCTTGCAGATCTGGCCATCGCTTGAAATATCACGCGCCTGAATTTCAGGCTGAACCTTGTCGCTTAGAACGGCAAGCGCCTTTTGCAGCTCGTTGCGATGAACAGTAAACGAGAAGTCGGTCATACCGTCATGGCTGGCATTCTGAATAATCATGTCAACATCAATGTTCGCTGCGGCAACAGGGCCTAAAATTTTCGAGGCGATGCCAGGCCTGTCAGGTACGCCGGCTACTGTAATTTTGGCCTCATCGCGGTTAAAGGCAATTCCAGAAATAACAGCCTGTTCCATGGTCTCATCGTCCTCGTAGGTAATTAGGGTGCCCGACTGCGCCTCTTGCTCAAGGTTGACCTCGGGGTCAGTAAGGCTAGAAAGCACCCGTGTACGTACGCGGTACTTGCCTGCGAACTCCACCGATCGAATCTGCAGCACCTTGGACCCTAGGCTTGCCATTTCGAGCATTTCTTCAAAGGTAATTTTTGCCAAACGCCTTGCCTCGGGCTCGACCCGCGGGTCGGTGGTGTAGACACCATCCACGTCGGTGTAAATAAGACACTCCTCGGCCTTCAACGCCGCAGCAATGGCCACAGCCGATGTGTCTGAGCCACCTCGACCAAGCGTGGTGACTGACCCCTGATCATCAAGGCCCTGAAAACCGGTAATAACAACAACATAACCGGCATCAAGGTCGCCCAGCACCCTCTTCTCGTCAATGGATTCGATACGCGCCTTGGTGTAGGCACTGTTGGTTCGCACCGGAACTTGCCAGCCCGTGTAGCTGCGCGCCTTCACACCCTGCTTTTGCAAGGCCAAGGCCAGTAGACCCACCGACACCTGCTCACCCGTAGCTGCAATCTGATCGAGCTCACGAGGATCGGGGGTCTCGGTGATTTCTTTGGCAAGCCCCAAGAGCCGATTCGTCTCACCACTCATGGCAGAAGGGACCACCACCATACGATGGCCAGCCCGGTGCCACTTGGCAACACGCCGTGCAACATTCTGAATGCGCTCGGTCGAGCCCATGCTCGTGCCGCCGTATTTATGAACAATAAGCGCCATAAACTTTTCTATACTCATTCAACCGTAAGAAATCCAGCTCGCAACCTTACCCGAAACGAAGGGCCGCCTCCAGTGGAAGGGGCCGTTACCGCAAGTAAAGGGCGACGGCCAGCCCGAGCGGTCCGCACTTGACGAAGAAACTCTTCAAGCCTGCGCGCCGGTGGCATGGCTGTACCCGGCAGTTTCTGATGGCCAACCAGCCAGGCCCGAAATGTTCGTGTCTGCCGTGCCGCCGGTAGGCGAAGTAAGGCAGTAAGGCTAAGTCCTTGGGCCTGGACACAGCCTGCGAGATCGTCCTGATCAAGCTGCTCCAACAGCAGACGGGCCTGCTGAAGATGCTGCAGGCTGCGGGTCATGGCAGCCACGGCCCCGGGTCGCATAGCACGCAGTACGGGAAAGACCTGCTGGCGCAGCCTGTTTCTGTCTTGATCAAGCAGGGCGTTGCTGGGATCTTCAATAAAAGGAAGCTTGCAGCTGCGCGCATAGTCTTCCAACGTGCTGCGGGTAAGCGACAGAAGCGGACGCCAAAGAATGTAGCCCGCTCGCTGGCTAAGCACAGGCATGGCCGATAGGCCCTCAAGACCTGCGCCCCGCATCCACTGCAAAAGCGCCGTCTCGACCTGGTCGTTGGCATGATGGGCAAGCACCAGCACAGGCCAATTCGAGCTTTCTGGGTCCTCAGGTAAGCCAGTCGGCTTAGCTAACCCGGGTTCTTCGGTTCGCCGCAATGCTGCCTTAAGGCCCATGACCTGCTCAAAGGCGGCGTAACGACGCAGCCTTGCGCTTGCCTCAAGCCCGAGTTGGCTCGCCTGGCCTTGAACCTGGGCTGGGCGTTTCACCGTAAGAGCGACGTTCCAGAGTCTGGCCATTTCACGGCAGTGACGCTCGAACTGCATGGCGGCCGGCTGCAATCGATGATTCACATGGACAGCCATTAGCCGGCCACCCAACGGGCGCATAACCTGAAGGAGGGCATGGGTGAGCACCGAGGAGTCAAGCCCGCCTGAGAAACCAATGAAAAGACTGCGCTTGGAGAGATCTGCGGCCTTGAGCGCTGCGGCTGAAGACGAGCCTGCGCCCGTAAGGGCTTCAATAACCGAATGACTTACCGCGGCTTGGCGCCTTGGGGTTTTGCCATCAGCCCCCACCTTCCCACTGGGTATCAAGGCGTTAACCCCATGAGGTCTCGCATTCTAGCCAAGCCCCTAGCCCGCAGACTTTAGGCTTAGGCCTTTACTGAAGGCTGCTTGACTCGTCCGTAGGCGCGCACGCGCTGCTGGCGCCTGGCAACTAGGGCATCTGCATCAAGCCCCTCAACCTGGGCAAGGCCGTCGAGCAAGGCCTTCTTCAAGGCATCGGCAGCCTTTGATGGTGACCGGTGGGCACCCCCTAAAGGCTCATTGACTACCTTATCAATCAGACCCAGAGACTTGAGCTTTAGCGCCGTCACGCCAAGCGCCTCTGCCGCTTCGGCGGCCTTGTCGGCACGCTTCCAGAGAATGGACGCGCAGCCTTCGGGAGAAATGACGGAATAGGTGGCGTACTGCATCATGACCAGGTGATCGGCAACGGCAATGGCAAGCGCACCACCGGAGCCGCCCTCACCGATGACGGCGGCCACAATAGGAACGCGCAGCCCTGCCATAACAAACAGATTTCGCCCAATGGCCTCGCTCTGCCCACGCTCTTCGGCCCCAATACCTGGGTAGGCCCCCGGGGTATCAATGAGCGTAATAACAGGAAGGCTAAAGCGCTCCGCAAGCTTCATAAGGCGCTCGGCCTTGCGATAGCCCTCGGGCCTTGGCATTCCAAAATTACGATATGTGCGCTCTTTAAGATCGCGGCCTTTTTGGTGACCAATAATCATCACCGAACGGCCATCCAGCCTAGCAAGCCCTCCAACAATGGCGGGGTCGTCTGCAAAGCCTCGGTCGCCATGAAGCTCTTTAAAGTCAGTGAAGGCCTTCTCGATGTAATCGAGCGTGTAAGGCCTTTGGGGATGGCGTGCTACCTGTGAAATTTGCCAAGAGGAGAGCTGTGCGTAGAGCTCTTTAATTTGAACATCAGCCTTCTCACGAAGCTTTTGAATTTCCTCAGAGATATCGACTGCACCGTCGGCCTGGGTGAACTGAAGCTCCTGAATCTTTGATTCCAGATCTGCAACGGCTTTTTCAAAATCTAAAAACGTCGGTTTTGTCATGCACTGATTGTCCTCTAAATTGAGGCTCAATGAGCCAGGCTATGCCCTTCGCCAGCGACTACCCGTCGGGCCATCTTCCACCACAATGCCCTGCGTCACCAGTTCATCACGGATCGCATCAGCCCGAGCAAAGTCTTTCGCCTTTTTGGCCTCAAGGCGTTGCTGCAGCTTTTGCTCAATACCCTCGTCACTTAAGCCATGCATTGCCTGCCGGCCTGCCGCCTTCTTGGCATCTTCGGGGGCACGAAGCAATAGGCCAACGACCGAGGCCAGGCCTCTTAAAAGCTCCCCAAGTTCAAGACTCGCCTGGCGGTTTAGTTCAGATGCAATACCAAAGAGCGCAGCAATGGCCTCGGGGGTATTAAAGTCGTCTTGCATAGCCTGGCAAAAGGCTAAGGCCTGGGGATGGTCTGAGGCCAGAGCCTTGGCTACTAGGTTTTTCTTGTGTTGCGAGCCCTCTTCAACTGCGCAATCCACACCCGCCAATTGCAAAGCCGTGTAAAGCCTGTGCAGACCCGCACGAGCTTCTTGCAGCGCTACGTCGGAGTAATTAATAGGGCTGCGGTACTGCGTCTTTAGAATAAAGAAGCGGATCACCTCGGCATCCACATGAGCCAGCACATCGCGCACCGTGAAGAAGTTGCCCAGGGACTTCGACATCTTTTCATTGTCAATATTGACAAAGCCGTTGTGCATCCAGAGGTTGACAAACGGTTTGCCCGTTTCTTGTCGGTAGGCGCCTTCAGACTGGGCGATTTCATTTTCATGATGGGGGAACTGCAGGTCGGCCCCACCGCCATGAATGTCGAAC
>JAURFZ010000068.1 GCA_030834045.1 Burkholderiales bacterium | reverse complement strand
TTGCCGCCTTTCAGTGGGAATTCTCACTTTCTGTGCTGGCAGCGGTGCTTGCGGTGCTTGGCTACTCGGTGAACGAGTCGGTGGTGGTGGCCGACCGTATTCGTGAAAATTTCAAGCGTATGCGCAAGGCCAGCGTGCAAGAGGTGATTGACAACGCCATTACCCGCACCATGAGCCGCACCATCATCACTCACGGCACCACAGAGGCCATGGTGATTACCATGCTTATTTTTGGTGGCCCCGCCCTGTTCTTCTTTGCCGTGGCACTAACCATTGGCATTGTCTTTGGTATTTACTCCTCCATCTTCGTTATGTCGCCCATCACCATGTGGCTAGGCATTAGACGCGAAGACCTGGTGAAGCCAGTTAAGACCAAAGAAGACGAGGTTCTAAGCCCTTAAAGGCTGGCCCCAGTGGCCTTGGGGGTCTCGGGCCCTATCCATGTCGCTTCCTTGGCTTGACAGAGCGTACCTAAAAGCGTACGCTTGTGGATATGGATACTGTCAAAGCAACCGAGGCACGGGCCAACCTCTACGGCCTTATTGATCAGGTCGAGGAAAGCCATGAACCTGTTCTTATTACGGGCAAACGCTCCAATGCCGTTCTGATTGCGGAAGACGACTGGAAGTCTGTGCAAGAAACTCTCTATCTACTAAGTCTGCCCGGTATGCGCGAATCCCTGATTCAGGGTGTTAGTACACCCACCTCGAAACTCAAGAAATCTCTTTCTTGGTGATGTCCGGCTGGACACTGTTTTATACCAAAGAGGCCGAAAAGGATTCCAAGAAGCTCAAACAGGCCGGCCTTAAAGAAAAGGCGGAAAGCCTTCTGCGGGTTATTGAGCGAAATCCCCTTCAAAACCCACCGCCCTTTGAAAAACTTGTAGGTGATTTGCAGGGCCTTAACTCCCGACGCATTTCCATTCAGCACCGGCTGGTTTACCAGGTGCTACAGGACGAACAAGCAGTGAAGGTACTGAGAATGTGGACGCACTATCAGTAAAAGATTTTTTTAGTGAGCATGGCCAGTGACAACCCTGTCACCCAACACATAAGTTGCCGCAAGGCAACGCTCATCACCCAGGGCTAAAAGAGCAAACAACTCTTCCGACCTGGTGGTCGTTCTCTGAAAACGCCGCTCAATAAGAGGGATGGCAACGGGGTTTATAACCTGAAAATCGGCCTCCTTCCCAACCTGAAAGTTTCCAATCAATTGGTCAAGTCCAAGGGCCTGGGCACCCCCCAGGGTTGCAAGAAAGAAAGCGCCCTCCGGGCTTAATGCCTGGCCGCGAAGCTTACAAACCTGGTAGGCGCTCAGCATAGTCTTAAACATGCTCATGCTTGTTCCAGCGCCCAGGTCGGTGCCAAGGCCAACCTTAATGCCAGCCGAAACCGCTGCATCGAGATCGAAAAGCCCCGAGCCTAAAAACAGGTTGGAGCTTGGACAAAACGCAATTGAGGCACCGCGCGATGCCATAAGAGCCCGATCTCTGTCATTCAAATGAATGCAATGGCCATAAATGGCACCGGGACCAAGCTGTTGAAAGGTCTCATAGACCTGGCAATAGCTTCGGGAGTCTGGGTAAAGTGAGGCAACCCATCGGCACTCATCCAGGTTTTCGGCCAGATGCGACTGCAGGAACAACGGCCCTGACGATACGTTTCCTGCAAGGGATGCCTGAAACATCTCACCCACCCAACGCATCTGCTCATCGGTCGATGTTGGCGCAAAACGAGGCGTAAGGCTGTAAGCAAGGCGCTTACGACCGTGCCAGTGTTCAATCAGAGACTGGGTTGCCTCCAAGTCCCTGCTTTGAAGATCGTGTTGAATAAGGGCCTCGGGGGCGTTGCGGTTCATAAGCGTCTTACCGGCCAGAAGACGCATTCCCAAATGCTCGGCCTCGCAAAATAACGCCTCGCAAGAGGTCTGGTGAACCGAGCCATAGACCGAGGCGGTGGTTACTCCATGCGAGAGCATCTCGTTTAGGAAATAACGGGCGGTCTCTTTAGAAACCTCTGGGCTAATAAAGCGCTCTTCAGCGGGAAAGGTGTAGCGTTCAAGCCAGTTCAGAAGGCTCTCCCCGTGGCTCGCAATGATGTCCAGCTGCACAAAATGGGTGTGGACATCAACAAATCCGGGAAGAATCCAATAAGGCCGATGATCGATAGCCTGGCAATAGTCAGGCAGGTCATGGAGCATTAAGTGAGCCTCGCCGAACGACTTAATAAGACCCTCGTCATCAATAACCAAGAGGCCGTCGTCATACCACTCGGGCTTGGGGTCCCGAAACGAGGAGCCCTTTAAATGGAAAAGGCGGCCCCGTAATGCTCTCACGGAACCGCCCCAGACCAAGAAAAAACTGGATTCAAATGAAGCTACGAGAAAATTAAGCCTTCAACCCATTAGGAACTCGGTTACTTTGGTGTGAAGGCTTCCTCCTAGGTATTTCATGCCACCCAGATCCTTATCGGACATCGCAGCCCCTGCAGCCAGGCGTTGTTTACCATCCTGGTCAACAACAGGTCCGGCAAAGGCATGGAACTTACCCGTCTTCATTTCAGCTTCAATTTGAGCGACCTTGGATTTAACGGCAGCCGGTACAGCGCTACTTATGGGGCCAAGCTTAATCATTCCCTCTTTGGTTCCGCCCCAGATGTTGTCGGGCTTCCAATTGCCAGCTAGAACCTGATTCACTACCTTAATGTAGTAGTCGCCCCAATGGTGCGTGCAGGCCGAGAGATGCGCCTTGGGACCGTACTTGGACATGTCGGAATGGTAGCCAAAGGCATAGATTCCTTTTTCTTCGGCCGCCTGCACCACAGCCGTGGAATCGGTATGGTGGGTAAGAATATCGGCCTTCGAATCAACCAGAGTCATGGCAGCCTGGCGCTCTTTGCCTGGGTCGTACCAGCTATTGACCCAGACCACACGAACCTCAGCCTTGGGATTCACGCTGCGGGCACCACGAATAAAGGCGTTGATACCTTGCAGCACTTCCGGAATGGGGAAGGCCGCAACATAACCAAGAATATTTGACTTCGTCATATGACCCGCAATGACACCTGTGAGGTAACGGCCCTCGTAGAAACGAGCGTTGTAATTACCGAAATTCGCGCCTGACTTATAGCCCGTGGCATGCATAAAAACCAGCTTTGGAAACTGCTTGGAGACCTTTTCCATGTAGTTCATATAGCCAAAGCTTGCCGCGAAAATAATTTTATTTCCGCTGTTGGCCATCTCACGAATAACACGCTCGGCATCAGCGCCCTCAGGCACTTTTTCTACATAACTGGTCTTTACTTTGCCCGCAAGAGCCTTCTCCATTTCAAGGCGGCCAAGGTCATGCTGGTACGTCCAGCCGGCATCACCAATAGGACTGACATAAACAAACCCAATCTTCATTGGGTCGGCTGCAAGTGCGGGACCACCTATGGCTGTGGCAGAGGCAATGGTTGCAGAGGTCTTAAGAAAATGACGACGATCGATGGTCATAGCGGGCAGTCCTTATGGTTGATAAAAAATTAATCGGGACGGAAAGGCAGGCCAAGCGAAGCCGGGGAATTAAGCCGAATAAGCTTGGCATTACCAGAGATAAATACTAAAACAACAATGGTCACAAGGTAAGGCATTGCTGTAAGTAACTGAGACGGAATTTCGATTTGGAGACTGGAGGACTGAACAAACAACTGAACCACGAGAATACCCCCAAAAAGATGCGCCCCAAAAAAGAGCCGAAGAGGCCGCCAGGTGGCAAAGACCACCAAGGCTAGGGCAATCCAGCCTCGCCCAGCCACCATATGCTCTGTCCAAAACGGTGTGTAGAAGACGGACAGAAACGCTCCCCCAAGGCCTGCCATAGCACCCCCAAAAGCTATGGCAAGAAGTCGAATTCGTCTCACTGGTAGGCCTACGGCGTGGGCATTATGGGGCGACTCACCCACAGCCTTAAGTACAAGCCCTATACGGGAACGCGCAAGAATCCAGGCCACTGCCAGAAAGATAAGCCAGCTGATGTAGACGATGGGCTGGTGGGAGAAAAGTGCCTTGCCCAGGATGGGTAGGTCGGAGAGCCAAGGAATGACCCAAGGTGCCACCGGCGTTAAAACCTGGGACTCGTAAGCCTTGCCCGCGAAGGCTGCAAACCCGGTTCCAAAAATCGCCAAAGCCAGGCCTGTAGCCACCTGATTCGCAAGCAGTTGCAAGGTAAGAAAGGCAAAGACCATCGATAGGGCCACACCCGCGGCCATTCCAAAGAGCACCCCTAGCCATTCTGATCCGAAAGTAAACGCACCAACGAAAGCGGCAATGGCACCCACCGCCATAAGCCCTTCAGCGCCTAAATTCAGCATGCCGGACTTCTCGGTCACCAACTCCCCAAGGCCAGCCAAGGCAATGGGCGTAGCTGCAATGATGGTGGCAAACAAGACCGAGGAAAGAAGGTCGGTCATCTGGGACTGCTCGGCTGGGGGGCGGTCGCAGAACGCAGCACAATTCGGTACGTTACAAGCACGTCGGTTGCAAGAAGGTAGAACAAAAGCATGCCTTGAAAGACCCTGCTCATGGCGCTTGGCAAATTCAGGTACTGCTGTGCCTGCTCGCCCCCTACATAAAAAAGAGCCATGACCAAAGAGGCAAGAAAAATACCCAGGGCATTGAGCCTGCCCACAAAGGCCACAATGATGGCCGCAAAACCATAGCCAAGTGCCATCTTGTCGGTGAGTTGCCCCATGGGGCCCGCCACCTCGGCCATGCCCGCAAGCCCGGCACCGGCACCACCTGCAAGCATTCCCACGTAAATGGCCTGACGGTTGGAATAACCTGCATAAAGGCCAGCAAGGGGGGCCTGGCCCGAGGTGCGCATAGCGAAGCCCAATCGACTATGGTTCATAAAGATATGGGCCAGAATTAAAAGGCCCAGCATAAAAATAAACGCCAAATTAAGGCGTTGTCCTTCAATAAGGGTGGGCAAGAGGCTTTCTGCGTCAAACATTACGGTCTGCGGAAAATTAAAGCCCATCGGGTCCTTCCAAGGACCAAAGACGAGCCATGAGACAAAAAGTTGAGCCACATAGACGAGCATTAAAGAGACCAAGATCTCGTTGGCATTGAATCGACTTCGCAGAAATGCTGGGATGGCCGCCCAGGCCATACCCCCCAGAATACCGGCCACGATCATTGCAATAAGTGAGACGCCGGGTAAATCGCCCATGAACAAGGCAATGGCCGTTGCAAAAATAGCTCCAAAAATAAACTGCCCTTCAGCACCAATATTCCAGACTCCCGCACGAAAACCCACTGCGAGTCCAATCGCACAAAGGGCAAGGGGTGTGGCTTTGAGCAACAACTCCATAACCGCCCAGAAACTACTGACGGGGTTAAGAAAAAAAACGCGAAACCCCTCAACAGGGTCTTTACCGAGCAGAGCGAAAATGATCAGGCCACTGATTGAGGTAAGAATGACGGCAAGCAGGGGCGAGGCCCATGACCAGACCGAGGAGGCGGCTGGTCTTCGCTCAAGCCGAATCACGTGACAGGCCCTTGCATTTGTCGATCTTCTAAAAGGTCTGAGCCAGAGGCCTGCAGGGGGCCCGCCTGCCTATCACTCTGCCAGATACCGGCCATAAGAAGACCGAGATTTGTCGTAGAAGTCTGTTCAATGGGCTGAGGACTTGATAGCCGGCCCTCAAAGGCAACCACCACCTGGTCAGCCAAGCCGAAGATTTCATCAATGTCTTCACTAATAAGCAAAATGGCACAGCCCGAGTCACGAAGATTCTTTAGGGCCTGACGCAATTCGGCAGCTGCGCCCACGTCAACCCCCCAGGTCGGCTGGGCACAAACAAGCACACACGGTTGCTGCAAAACTTCTCGGCCAACAATAAATTTTTGTAAATTACCGCCCGATAACGAGCGTGCTGGTGACTGAGTGGACTGACACTTCACGCGAAAGCGACTGATAATTCTCTGGGCAAAGTCCTGTACCTCCGAATAACAGAGAAGACCGAAGCGCGATACAAACGGCTGTGTGTAGAGACCCGTCAGAAGTGCATTTTCCTCGAGAGAAAAATCGGGGACGGCACCCGTTCCTAGGCGATCTTCAGGAATGACGCAAAGCCCTGCACGGCGACGCCGGGAGACGGGCCATTGGCCTGCGGGCTGGCCTTGTATCTGAATGGCCGAGGCCATGGTCAAGGGCAGGCGAAGCTCTCCCGATAAGGCCCGAACCAACTCGCGTTGGCCATTACCTGAAACGCCTGCCAGCCCCAGAATTTCGCCAGGTCGTACCTGGAAACTAATATCGCGCAGGGACACGCCATAGGGATCGCTGCTTTCAGTGCTTAAATTCCTCACAACCAGCCCATCGCCTTGGCTTGGGGTGGACCTTGGCACCGAGTCGGCAGGGGCTGACTCGCGGGCTTGTCGAGTGACTATAGCCATGGCATTTGCTTTTCCGATCATCATCTCAGCCAGGCTGGACTCTGTCTCTTGGCTCGGATCGCAACGTCCAGTCACCCGCCCCTGCTGCAAAACAGTGGCACGATGACAGAGGCTTCGAATTTCTTGCAGCTTGTGGCTAATGTACAAAATGGCACAGCCCTCGGCCGACAGACGCCTGAGCATCGTAAAGAGTCGGTCGACCTCCTGTGGGGTGAGAACCGAGGTGGGCTCATCGAGAATAAGAAGCTTGGGTGTCTGTAGAAGGCAGCGCAGTATTTCAACCCTTTGGCGCTCGCCCACCGAGAGGTCGTGCACATGACGACCAGGGTTGACATCAATTCCGTAATTGGCCGACAGCTCGGTTAAGGACTGATGAATCTCATTTAGAGATCTGCCATCGTTTAGAAAAAGTTGTGTGTTCTCAGCAACCGTAAGCGACTCAAAAAGTGAGAAGTGCTGAAAGACCATCCCGATGCCCAGCCGCCTTGCCTCCATGGGGCTTGCGATACGAACCCGACGCCCCTTCCACGTAATGTCCCCAGAGCTTGGCTGGACAACACCGTAGACCATCTTCATTAAGGTTGATTTGCCAGCGCCATTCTCACCAAGGACCGCGTGGATTTCCCCTGGCAAGACCGACAGGTCGACTTGATCGTTGGCCGTAAGGCCAGGGTAAACCTTGGTGAGTCGGTGAAGGGCAAGGACGGGGGACAGGCTCACTACCGATTATTTGCCTGGGCTTATGGCCTGGACCTTCTCACGCTCTTTAATAGGAACGGAAAACTGATAATCGATATCCCATGGGAAGAAGATCCACTTCTGTTGTTTAAACTCTTTCACATAGGTATCTACAACAGGGCGGCCAGCAGGCTTTGCA
>JAURFZ010000067.1 GCA_030834045.1 Burkholderiales bacterium | reverse complement strand
GGCTATTAGACGTTGCCCGGTTCATGGTCTTGCCCATGCAAGACAACGAGGTTCGTCTTAAGGGTCTCGTGTTAACCGTTGGCGGCACCAATGGCAAAGGATCAACCTGTGCCTTTCTAGAATCCATCGCCCTGCAGTCTGGCTACCGTGTCAGTTGTTACACCTCACCGCATTTATTCCGTTTTCAAGAGCGATTGCGGTTTAATGGCGAAGAGCTTGACGACCAAGCCTGGGAGGCGGCCCTTGATGAGGTTGAGGAGGCACGCCTTGCCGCCGGTGATATTGACCTGAGTTTCTTTGAGGTCACAACCCTTGCAGCCATACGCATCGTGCAGGGGCTCGAGCCCGACCTGGCTATTTTTGAAATTGGCATGGGTGGACGACTCGACGCAGTGAACTGCCTGGCAAGTGACGCAGCAGTCTTAACATCCATCGATCTCGACCATCAGGCCTTTCTTGGTTCGACACGCCAGGCAATTGCCTGGGAGAAGGGCCATATTGCAAGGCGCGACTGCCCCTTCATTCTTGCAGACCCTAGCCCCCCTGAGGGCCTTCTCGAACTGCTTGAACAAAGACAGGCCGATGTCTGGTGGATTGGTCGGGACTTTGGCTATGAGGGCGATAAGATTCAGTGGCAGTGGTGGGGGCGATCGGAGCGGCGCAGTGGGCTTGGCTATCCGGCTCTTCGCGGCATTAATCAGCTGCTTAACGCTTCCGCGGCGCTTGCTGCTCTATCAGCCCTGCGTCACCAGCTTGCCGTGCATCAAGGCGGGGTTCGCCAGGGGCTTGCCCAGGTGAGCCTTCCGGGGCGTTTTCAGGTGCTACCGGGCCAGCCGGCGGTTGTACTTGATGTTGCGCATAATCCGCATGCTGCGGGGGTTCTTGCTGCAAACATGGACCAGATGGGCTTTTTTCCGAAGACTGTTGCGGTGGTCGGCATGCTGGCAGACAAAGATGCAGCGGCCATCTTCGCTCGACTTGGAGGTCGTGTGGACAGCTGGTGCCTTGCTTCATTAAGCAGCCAACAGGCGGGTGCACGCGCGCGTCTTGCGAAAGAGCTACGCCCTTTTTGCGAGGGAATGATTGCGGGCCTCTCCGAGATGGAAAGACCCGTGGAGCCTGTTACGATTTTTGAGTTCGATGATCCCGAATCTGCTTTAGCGCATGCGGCGAGCCTTGTGGGGCCGAATGATAGAATTGTAGTGTTTGGATCTTTCGTAACCGTCGCCCAGGCGTGGCCTTTGGCGAAGACCCTGGGGCAGGCCCCTCATCTCTCTTAAAGCACCCTTGAAGCGGCCTTTTCACTATCATGGCATTCGAATACGGCTCTAACGACCCCGCGGTAAACAAGTCCGCCTCGCTCGAGGGGGGCTACGACGAGGAGTTTCTGCGTCGCGCGCGCTGGAGGCTTTTTGGCGCCGTTATTTTTGCTGGGTTTGTTGTAGCGGCATCTGCCCATCTGCTTCTTGATGACCCAAGGCCTCTTTCACACGACTTCACAGTGTTTATCTCCGAAACAAAAGAGCTCGATTCGGCGAGTTCGTTGGATGATGAGCAGCCAGACGCAGAGCCGATGCAAGAGGAGCCTCCGGTGGCTCAGAAGGACAAGGCGCAGTCATCCAGCCTTGCGGCTTCACCTGGGTTTGCCTCTGGTAAGTGGTACGTGCAGGTGGGGTCGTATTCGAACCGTGGCGCTGCCGAACAGATACTTAAAAAGATTAGAGCCTCGGGTCAGTCTGCCGTTGTGGTGGTTGTGAAGACGCCTGAAGGCACGCGCTATCGGGTGCGAGCGGGTCCTTATTCAGAGCAGCAGGCCAGGGCCTACGAGAAGGTCTCGCGGTCGATGGGTTATAAGCCTATGGTGATCAAGCCCTGAGATGCTAGATCTGACCTGGATTGACTGGGTTTTTTTGGTTGTTACCGCGTCATCAACCCTGCTTGCCTTTTTGCGTGGGCTTGTGCACGAGGTTTTAGCACTTGCCAGCTGGGTGGTGGCCTTTATTGCAGCAAGCCAGCTCGCAGGGTTTGCGGCAGAGCCCCTACCCCAAGTTTTCACCGAGCCGGTTCGGCTGGCCCTGGCCTTTGCCATTGTGTTTTTCATTGCCCTTTTTGTTGGACGTTTTGTCTCTTACGCATTAAAGGAGCTTGTAGCCGTCTCGGGCGTACAGGGTTTTAACCGGTTCCTTGGCGCCTTTTTTGGCTTTGGGCGAGGCTTGCTTATTATGTCGGTATTGGCGGTCTTGGCTGCTATGACGTCGTTACCATCGGATTCAGCCTGGCAGAATGCCTGGTCAAAGCCTGTGCTTGAGCTTTCAGTGCGAGTGATTTCGCAGTGGCTGCCAAGCTACCTTAGCGATCGCGTTGTTGTGGTCTCCTAGCCTTCTTTATTTTTTCGAGGTCTTTTTATGTGTGGTGTGGTTGGCATTGTCTCGACCGGTCCGGTGAATCAGATGCTCTACGACGCCTTGCTTCTGCTTCAGCATAGGGGTCAGGATGCAGCGGGCATTGCAACGGCCCAAGGAAAACGCATTTTTATGTCTCGGGGAACGGGACTTGTGCGCGATGTCTTTCGAACCCGCGACATGCGTAACCTTTTTGGCGAGATGGGCATTGGGCATGTTCGCTACCCGACAGCCGGAAGCGCTATGAGCGCCGAAGAAGCCCAGCCGTTTTATGTCAATGCCCCCTTTGGCATTGTTCTTGGTCACAACGGAAATCTTACCAATGCGGCCGAACTGCAAGACGATATGTACCGTCGTGACCGACGACATATTAATACCGAGTCCGACTCGGAAGTCTTGCTCAATGTGCTTGCCCACGAACTGCAACGGGCTGTAACGGGTCTTACGCTTGACCCCGATGCAGTCTTTGCGGCTGTGGACGCTCTGCATCAGCGTGCTCGTGGCGCCTATGCCTGCGTTGGAATGATTCCAGGCTTTGGGCTAATAGGCTTTCGTGATCCGTACGGCATTCGTCCGCTGGTACTTGGGCATCAGCTTGGGCCGCGGGGCATGGAATACATGCTGGCATCGGAGTCGGTAGCTCTTGAAGGACTGGGCTTTCAGCTTGACCGCGATATCGCTGCAGGTGAATGCATTGTCATCACCGAAGACGGGCAAGTCTTCTCAAAGGTAAGTGCTGCTGCAAAAAACGGTCTATTCCCTTGTGTCTTTGAGTACGTCTACTTTGCCCGCCCCGACTCCCTTATTGATGGCGTCTCGGTCTATGAGGCTCGGTTAAAAATGGGCGAGAGCCTCGCGCAGCGAGTGCAAGAGGCGTTTCCCAAGGGTGATATCGATGTTGTCGTGCCAGTGCCCGAGTCAAGCCGTCCCGCAGCCATGCAACTGGCTATGAAGCTTGGACTTTCCTACCGAGAGGGTTTTATAAAGAACCGTTACGTGGGACGCACCTTCATCATGCCCGGCCAAGAGATACGACGTAAGTCGGTGCGACAAAAACTCAATGCCATGAGCTCCGAATTTAAAGATAAGCGGGTGCTTATTGTTGACGACTCCATTGTGCGAGGAACGACCAGCCAAGAGATCGTTCAGATGGCGCGCGAGTCGGGCGCTCGAGGCGTTATTTTTGCCTCGGCGGCCCCGCCGGTTCGTTTTCCTAATGTCTACGGCATTGACATGCCCACTCGCAACGAGCTCATTGCATACCATCGCAGTGATGATGAAATCTGCCGGGCCATTGGCGCCGATGCACTTGTTTATCAGGGTATTGAGGCCATGAAGTCGGATGTACAGTCATTTAATTCGCAGCTCACAGGTCTTGAGGCCTCATGTTTTGATGGCCACTACGTTACAGGGGACGTCTCAGCAGAGCTGCTTGATCGGCTTGAGGCTAGCCGCCGCCAGCAGGCAGAGGCCGCATGACTAAGCCTGTTTCTCCAATGGGATTTGAAACGCGAGCTGTTCGAGACGGTACGATGCGCTCGGAGTTTGGAGAGCATTCCGAGGCGCTCTACCTGACATCGAGCTTTGTCTTTGACGATGCTGAAGAGGCGGCCCGACGTTTTCAAAACCTCGAGCCAGGCATGGTCTACAGCCGATTTACAAATCCTTCCGTGCAGATGTTTGAGCAAAGGCTGGCGTCGCTTGAAGAGGCGCAAGACTGCGTGGCTGCAGCGTCGGGTATGTCTGCCATTCTTTCGGTATGCCTCGGGCTTTTAAAGTCGGGCGATGAAATCGTCACCACAGGAAGTCTTTTTGGGGCAACGATTCAACTCTTTGATAACTTCATGACGAAGTTTGGAGTGGGTGTTAAGTACGTTGATCTCTCGCGGCCCGAAGAGTGGGAGGCAGCCATTAGCCCGGCAACCCGGCTTTTTTATCTCGAGACACCCTCAAACCCGCTCACCCAGGTTGCCGACCTTCAGGCCATTGGAACCATCGCGCGTAAGGCAGGCGTTATTACAGTGGTGGACAACTGCTTTTGCACACCCGCGATTCAGCAGCCCCTTCGGTTTCCTATCGACCTGGTTTTACACTCTGCAACGAAATACCTAGATGGTCAGGGTCGGGTTCTTGGCGGTGCCGTTGCAGGTCCTAAGTCCTTGGTGGATCAAATTCGCGCTGTGGTGCGCACCTGTGGGCCTTGCCTGTCGGCATTCAATGCCTGGGTACTTCACCGTTCCATGGAAACCTTGGCGCTTCGTATGCGGGCCCACAGTGAGTCGGCCCTGGCCTTAGCGGCCTGGCTTGAACAGCACCCGTCGGTGGCTCGGGTTTTTTACCCTGGCCTAGCCTCCCATCCTCAGCATGCCCTTGCCATGCGCCAGCAGTCATCGGGAGGGGCAATCGTCTCGTTTGAATTAAAGGCCGATAACGAGGGACAGGCGCAGGAACGGGCCTTTCGGCTTGTAAACGCAGTCTCTCTTTTCTCGCGCACGGGCAACCTTGGGGACACCCGAAGCATCATTACCCATCCGGCATCCACGACGCATGGCCGCATCAGTGAAGAGGCGCGCGCGCGCGCAGGAATTCGGCAGTCGCTTATTCGGCTTGCTGTTGGGCTTGAGACACTTGAGGATCTTAAGGCCGATCTTAGCCAGGGGCTTTAAAACCAGCCCGTTCATAAGGCCCTGGCGCCGGCCTTCGCGCCGGCCCTGGCCTTTACCAGGGCTTGACCTCCGCCTTGGTCTGGTCATGGGCGCTCTTCTTCTAGGGCTTACCGGGTGCGCCACCACGCCTGCCGATCGTGTAAAGGTTCCTCGGGCGGTGATAGGGGAGTCGCGTGCCGAAAAGAATCAGACCGGTCTTTCCGATCTTGCCATTCAGGCCATTGGGCTGGTTGGCGTTCCCTATAAATGGGGGGGCAACACTCCAGCCGGTGGCTTTGACTGCAGCGGCCTGGTTGTCTACGTGGCCTATCGCGCAAAGGGGCTTAAGCTTCCGCGTACGGTGGTGGAGATGAGTCGCTTTGGCCAGGAAGTGGACGTCGATCAGCGCCTGCCGGGTGACCTTATTTTTTTTAACACCACGGGCCATCCGTTTTCCCACGTTGGCATTTACGTTGGCAAGAACCGTTTTGTGCATGCGCCGACCGAGGGCGGTACGGTTCGCGTCGAGTCTTTGTTGTCGTCCTACTGGGCGCCCCGTCTGACGATGATTCGTCGGCTTCCAACTGGGCCCTTGTAACGCCAATACCCTGGGCGCCTGATGGCTGGCCGAACGCTAGGGTGTGTGTCGGCGTCTAGGTGGATGACTTTGCACACTGACGTACCGCGTTGCCAATGGCAAGGCATGCGGTTATCCCTGGTGATTCAATTCCAAAAAGGTTAATAAGCCCTGCCAGTCCATGATGACCCGGCCTCTGCAATACAAAGTCTGCGGCGGGCTCTTTGGCATTTTGCGTAAGCTTGGGTCGAATACCCGAGTAACCCGGCTGCAGGCGTTCGGCCTTCAGCGAGGGCCACCAGCGTTGCACCGAGGTTGCAAAGTCTGCCAGTCGTGCGGCATTGACAGCATAGTTAAGGCCGGGGTGCGTTGAGCCTGGAAGACGACTAGGGTCGGCCGGCCCAAGCCACTCGACATCCGGGCCAAACTGAGCCTCTCCTGCAATGTTAAGCGTCAGGTGCGTGCCTAGACCGCCTGGAACAGGTGCTGGGTAGACAAGGTGCTTAAAGGGGTGGCCTCCGGTAAGGCTTGCATAGTTTCCTTTAGCAAAGTGAACCTGCGGGACATGGTCTGCGGAAAGTCCTTCAATGCGGTTTGCAACGGCATCGGCATCAAGCCCTGCGGCATTAATAAGAAGTTGGCAGGAAAGCCTGTGACTTTCCTGCTGCCCAACCTTAATGTCTAACTGCCAGCCCTGGCATGCACTGGCGCCTAACGGGGTGGCTGCTAGAAAGCAGCTCTGCGTGACCACATTGCCACCGGCTTTTTCAATCTCGCCCTCAAGGGCAAGCATCAGTTCATGAACATCAACAATGCCTGTGGAGGGACTAAAAAGAGCATGGTGGGCGCGAACCTCGGGCTCCATTGTTTTAAGTTCGTTTTGTGAGAGCCAGCGAAGGTTTTCTACACCAGCGTCCTTGGCCCGCGACGCGATGGTCTGAAGCGCAGCCACATCTTCGTGTTGGCCAACAATGAGTTTTCCCAGTTGTCTGTGGGCCACCTGGTGGCTTCGGCAAAAGGCATAAAGAAGTTCGCGGCCTTCAACACACCAGTTGGCTTTGTTCGAGCCTGGGGGGTAGTAAAGCCCTGCATGAATGACGCCGCTGTTACGTGAGCTTGTGCCCATGCCATGGCGGGGCTGCGATTCAATAACAAGGGTATCAAGCCCAGACTGCGCCAGCGCTCGGCCGATGGCCAATCCAACAGCGCCTGCACCGACAACAACGGCATCAAGATCGAGGGCCTTACCAGTCAATGGTGTTTCCTTGGTAGTCGATGAACCAGGCCTGGGCTCGGGCCTCAAGCCTGTCGATGGCCTTTAGTAGGCCGGCTACGGAGTCGTCGGCTGCGACCGTGGCATGGCCGGACTGAAAAGGTGCCGAGAGTTTGGAGGGCACAGTGCCGGGCTGCAAGGCTGCAAACACAGCCTCGGGACGGGTGCGATGCGACTCAATGGCAGCGGTCTGTAAGAACATATTGCCAGCCGCCTTGGAGGCACGATAGCCGTACCATCCCCCCAGTTTGTTGTCCGAGAGGCTGCCAACCCGAGCCGAGAGCACCGCAAAAAGACAGCGGCCCTGGCGGGGAAGAAGGTCGATGAAGTACTTAAGAATAAGGGCGCGGCCAATGGCATTGACCTCAAAGGCGCGCGCGAGCTGCGATGCGTTTAAAGCAGCCAGGTGCTTTTCTGGGCCCTGCCCATCGATGGTGAGAGCACCCGTGGCATCGACAATGATA
>JAURFZ010000066.1 GCA_030834045.1 Burkholderiales bacterium | reverse complement strand
AAAAGAAACTTGCAGACATGCAGACCGATATTAGCCTTAGTCTTCTGGCCTGCCTGCATGTAAGCCGCCTTAAGGATGAAGACAGGGCAACTCCCGAGATGATCTCGATGCTTAAGCGCAACGCCGCGGGTACGGCCCTGGATGTTGCACGTACCGCCCGCGATATGCATGGTGGCAATGGCATTAGCGATGAGTACCATGTCATTCGCCACCTAATGAACATGGAAACAGTGAACACGCTTGAAGGCACACACGACATTCATGCGCTTGTCTTGGGGCGCGCCCAAACAGGAATTCAAGCCTTTAATTAATCTGTCCACAATTCAGCGGAGACCGATGTGACCCAGAGCATGCAAGACACGCCAGCAAATCAAGTCGACCAGCAAGCCAATGCCTTGCAGCGCATGCTGCAGCCCAACTCAATTGCCATTGTGGGTGCCTCCTCCGATTTAAATAAGGTCAGTGGTCGGCCGCTGAAATACCTGCTCGAAAAAGGCTACAAGGGCGCAATTTATCCAATTAACCCAAAGGCAAAGGACATTGCCGGGGTTGCAGCAGTGCCCGATATCGCCTCGCTTCCCGATGGTGTTGACCTTGCCGTGGTGGTTCTTCCTGCCGAGCAAATTGAAGCCACGGTCATAGAGCTTGCCAAGAAAAAGGTGCCGGTTGCGGTTGTCTTTGCCTCGGGCTTTGGCGAGATGGGCGCCGAGGGTAAGACTATGGAGGCTTCACTGCAGCAGGCCGCACAGAAGGCTGGCATTCGCATTCTTGGACCAAACTGCCTGGGCCTCTTCAATGCTTTCAATCGGGCCATTGCCACCTTTAGTCAGTATGCCGACGGCGAAGTGAATGCAGGCCCTGTAGGCTTTATCTCTCAGTCGGGTGCCTTTGGCACGGCAATCTGCGCCCTGTCACGTGCACGCCAGATGGGTTTTGGTTTTTTCGTGAATACGGGTAACGAGGTGGACATCTCGGTCATGGAGCTCATGCAAGAGATGCTTGCACTGCCTGCGCTTAAGGTCTGTTCAGGCTACCTTGAGGGCCTTAACAATGGCCATGCCCTTGCTGCGGTTGCCGAGCAGGCCATGCAGCTTGATAAGCCCATTGTTCTTACAAAGGTTGGGCGCTTTGGCGCAGGTGCTCGCGCGGCCGCTTCACACACAGGTTCTTTGGCAGGCGAAGACCGTGTCTTTGATGGTCTGGTTCAACAAAAAGGGATTGTTCGTGCACGTAATGAAGAGCACATGCTTGACATTGTTGAGGTTCTTCTTCACTGCGAGCGGCCAACCGGAAAGAACCTTGCCATCATTACCCAGTCGGGTGGTGCAGGCGTTTTATTGGCCGACCGTGCCGAAGAGGTTGGCCTGAATGTTCCTGCGCTTGGCGAGACCACCCGCAAGGCTATCGCCCAGGTTATTCCCGGATTCGGGGCCACGGGCAACCCAGTGGATGTCACTGCACAGTTTGTTGCTCAGCCTTCGATTCTTACCGAAAGCACCATCATCGCCCTTAACGACTCCGACATCGATGTTGGTGTGGTCTGGCTTCAGCTTATGCACGGCTTTACCGACAAACTGCTTGAGGTCTTTGCTGAAATTAAATCGCGTGCCAAAAAGCCATTTGTTGTGGTCTGGGTAAGCGCGTCTGAAAAAGCCATCGCGGGTCTTCGTGAGCGTGGCATTGTGGTTTTTCGAAACGGGGATGCTGCAGTGGATGCTTTGGCTGCCGTGGCGCAGTATGCCCAGGCCCGCCGTCGCTGGCAGGCCGACTTCCACTCAAGTCAAAAACAGGCGAATGTGGGCAGGCAGCAACGCCCCACTGGGGTTGAACAAGGCAAACCCGTTCCCACTGTCCAGGCCCTTGCGCTGCTGAAGGCCTTTAATATTCACTCGGCCCAGGCCGAGCTTGTAACCTCCGCGGAGGCTGCGGTTGAGGCCGCAAAGCGCGTTGCGCCCTCGGGCTCTGTGGCATTAAAAATTGAATCGATGGATGTTCTGCATAAGACCGACGTAGGCGGCGTTGCACTGAACCTGTCGTCAGACGATGCCGTTCGTCAGGCCTTCCTTGACATTACACAGCGGGTAACAAAAGCCAAGCCCGAGGCCCGGCAAGACGGCATTTTAGTTCAGGCTATGTCTTCGGGGCGTGTGGAATTTATTCTTGGCCTAAAGCACGACCCCGTTTTTGGAATGGTCATTATGATGGGTCTAGGGGGTGTATGGATTGAAGTGCTGAAGGACGTGGTCTTCTGCCAATGCCCTGTAACGCCTGCCGAGGCAGCTGATGCACTAGGCAGGCTAAAAGGCGCAGCCTTGCTTGAGGCTTTTCGTGGGCAGCCCGCTGTTAACAAAGAGGCCCTCATTCAAACCATCGTTAGCCTCTCGCAGCTTGGTAAGGCCTGCGAAGACTGGCTCTCAGAGCTTGATCTCAATCCCATTTTATTGTCCGACAAGGGCCTGGTTGCGGTGGATGTGGCAATGGTGGCCTAGGCCGTAAAGCCCCGTATGATGCGTCGATGTTCCATGGTTTGATGAAGGGCTGCCTTGCAGCCCGATAGCCTTTGGCAGGCCTTCACGGCTTTAAGCCTCACCATTGCAATTATTGGCCTTTTTGCAGGCGGCCTTTGCAAGGGAGCGGTTGGCATCGGGCTACCCTTTATCTCGGTGCCCATTCTTGCCTTCTTTGTCTCAGTGCCCAAGGCGCTTGCTATTCTGGCCATTCCTATTTTTCTCACCAATGCCTTGCAGTTTTTTCAGGGTGGACTCATTAGGCCAGTCTTGAAGCGTTATGGCCTTACAACAGCTATGCTGGTTATAGGCATTGGATTGGGCACGCAGCTTCTTATTGCCATGCCCGTTCGACTAAGCTACCTGCTGATGGGCCTTGTCATTCTTACCTATCCGGTGCTACGACTTACCGGCCGGTCGCAGCCTTTTTCTTTGCAACGTGAGACGTGGCTTGCCCCATCTGCAGGGTTATTATCAGGGTTACTCGGGGGCATAACAGGCTTTTTTGCCCCAGTCATTGTGGCCTTTCTTGCCATTCAACGGCTTGATAAGAATCTCTTCTCAGCGTCAGTGGGCCTTATTTTATTTTCTGGCACTATTGCGCTGTCGTCGTTCCTTGCAAGCTTTGGGGTGCTTGGGCGCGAGGAGCTAATTGCCTCGGCCCTTTCACTTGTTCCCATTTTCATTGGCCTGCTCACAGGTCAGAAAATTCGTCAGTACATAAGCCAGAAGTCGTTTGAGCGAATCCTTACCGTTGTGATGACGCTTCTTGGGATCACCATGATTTTGAGAGCGTTGTAAGCGTTGTGCGCATCTTGTTGATGATCTCGTCAATGTGAGACCTCTCGGCAATAAACGGGGGGCCCATAATTAGGCTGTCCCCCGTGGCCTTAAGGTTCAGGTTGGCATCAAACAAGGCTTTTTGGGCCTCATGACCACGGGCACCCGGGGCGGCGCCGGCTGCGATTTCAACGGCGGCCATCATGCCAATGCCACGAATATCAATGACACCCGGAATATCTCTTAGAGAGAAGACCCCATCAAGGAAGTAGTCGGACATCTCCGCGGCGCGCTCGATAAGACGCTCTTTACGGAAGATCTCCATCATGGCAAGACCGGCCGCGCAGCTTGCGGGATGCGCCGAGTAGGTGTATCCATGGAAGAACTCAATGCCTTTTTCAGGGCCCTTATTGGTGATGGTGTCGTAGATGTCTTGGCGCACGGCCACTGCACCTAAGGGCTGGGCTGCATTGGTAACAGCCTTGGCCATGGTAAGAAGGTCGGGGGTTACATTGAACTTCTGCGCACCAAAGGCCGCACCCATACGACCCCATCCCGTAATGACCTCGTCAAAGACAAGCAAGATGCCGTGCTGGTCGCAGATGGCGCGCAGCCTGTCCAGGTAGCCTTTGGGTGGGGGAAGCACGCCGAAGGAGCCTGCGGTGGGCTCAACAAAAACCGCGGCAATATTTTCACCACCCACCATGGCACAGATGCGGGTCAGGTCTTCGGCAAGGTCGACGCCTTTTTCAGGCTGGCCTTTAATGAACTTGTTCTCAGGCAGTCCTGTGTGACGCATATGAAAGACACCAGGCATCCCAACACCAAAGGCACGACGGTTGTTGATCATGCCCGAGAGCGCAACACCACCCATATTGACACCGTGGTAGGCACGCTCACGCGAGACAAAAAGCTGCCTGTGGCCCTCGCCGCGCACCCGGTGATAGGCCAATGCAATTTTCATGGCCGAGTCAACGGACTCGGAACCCGAGCAACAGAAGAAGATTCGATTCAGGTCACCCGGGGTGAACTGGGCGATTTCTTCGGCGAGCTCGAAGGCTTTGGGATGAGCCCGTGTGAAGGGCATGGTGTAGTCAAGTGTTGAGAGCTGGTCGTAGACCGCCTGGGCAATTTCGGGGCGGCAATGGCCGGCTGCGACACAGAAAAGGCCCGCGGAGGCATCAATGACCTTGTCGCCATTGGGCTTGTAAAGGTACATACCTTCGCCGCGCACATACATACGGGGCTCTTCTTTAAATTCTTTGTTTGGTGAGAACGGCATCCAAAAGTTTTGCCGTGCTTGAACATTAATAACGGAATCGGAATGGCCCATGCTCGTCTCCTTGGTGCAGGTAAGGCGCTTTATAAACGTAACCCAGTGCAAAGAAATATCTGTAAACCCTAATTCTGCCTTAAGTCAGGAAATCCGGGGGCCTTTCCACGCCTACCAGGGTTTCCCCGGGGTTCCTGCATCTAGCCTCCCGGCCCGTTTCCATCTATGGTCTAGCTGCGGTAATGCAGGGATCCGGGTGGTGGGTTTTGCTCGCTCTCCGGCACTCATTGTTATTTCGGCAGTCCGTTATAGAAAAATCAAACGATTTAAACCAAGGGGACAGGAATGAAAACTCAATTTGTGCGACGTATGGTTCTTGGTGGCATTGCCGCAGGACTCATGGTGGGATTGCCCGCCCATGCTCAGAAGAAAGAGGTCACCATTGCCCACCAGGACATGCTCGTGCCCTGGCACCAGGCCATCGTTCGTGGCGAGGTTGAAAAAGCAACCGGTTATAAGGTGAATTACAAGATGTTCGGCGGCGGCGGGGATGTCATTCGCGCCATGGCCTCGGGGCAGGTGCAAATTGGTGAGGCAGGCTCAGCACCCATTGCCTCCGGAATTTCCCAGGGCCTTCCGGTGGAGCTCATTTGGATTCTTGATGACATTGCCTCGGCCGAGGCCCTGGTGGTTCGCAATGGCTCGGGTGTCAATACCCTTGCGGACCTAAAAGGTAAGCGTATTGGCGTGCCCTTTACCTCCACGACCCACTTTCACACCTTGGTGGCCTTGGAGTCGGCGGGAGTCGACCCCAACACGGTCAAGATTCTTAATATGCGTCCACCCGACATTGCCGCGGCCTGGAGTCGCGGAGACATTGATGCCACCTTCATTTGGAACCCCGTTCTTGACCAAGTGCAGTCAAACGGCAAAGTCCTGATCACCTCGGGCAAGATTTCCAAGGACACTGGCAAGGCTACGTTTGACGGCATTGTGGTGAACAAGGAATGGGCCAAAGACCACAAAGACTTCCTTGTGAAGTTTGTGAGGGTGGTGGCCGATGCTGACGAGCGTTACCGCAAGGCTAAGGCCACTTTCGATGCCAACCATGCCATGGCCAAAGACGTTGCCAAACTCTCGGGAGCCAAGCCTGAACTCGTTCCCACCACCATGGCACTGATGGGCTTTCCATCAGCCAAAGAGCAGGCAACCTCAACCTGGCTTGGCGGTGGCAAAAACGGTGCAGCAGCGAAGTCTTTGGCAGCAACCGCTGCCTTCTTAAAGGCCCAGGGCACTATTTCTGCAACCCTGCCTGACTACTCGTTGGCCGTGAATCCCTCGTATGCTCAGGCTGTTGCGAAGTAAGGGCGTCTTGGATTCTTCATGTTAGTTCAACGAATACCCAAGCTCGCGTTTTGAGTCATTTAATCTGCCGGGGGGTCTCGGTCAGTTACGAGACCCCGCAAGGCGGTTCGCTTCTTGCCCTGTCTTCCGTCGACCTCGAAATGGCCTCGGGCGATTTTGTCGTAGCCCTGGGCGCTTCGGGCTGTGGCAAAACCACACTGCTCTCCTGCATTGCGGGTTTCCTAAGCCCTTCGTTGGGCGAGATTCTTCTTGATGGGAAACCGGTGCGTGGGCCAGGGGCTGACCGTGGGGTTGTCTTTCAAAAGCATGCCCTCATGCCCTGGCTCAGTGTGGTTGAGAATGTTGAGTTTGGATTAAAAATGAGGGGCATGGCCCGCAGTGAACGCGAAAGAATTGCCTTTGAGAAGCTTGAGGCCGTGGGGCTCTCGGGCTACGAGAACTCCCCTGTTTATCAACTCTCGGGCGGCATGCAACAGCGGGTGGGTATTGCACGGTCTCTGGCATCGAACCCGGAAGTTTTACTCATGGACGAGCCCTTAGGCGCGCTTGACGCACTTACACGCGAGTCCATTCAAGAAATTATTCTTAGGCTCTGGGCGCGTGAGAGAAAGATTGTGTTCTTTATCACGCACTCGGTGGAGGAGGCGCTCTTTCTTGCGACGCACCTTATCGTCATGTCACCCTCACCCGGTCGTATTGTGAAGACCTACAGCCTTGGTTTTTGCAAAGACTTTATTGCCTGGGGGGATGCACGCGCAGTGAAGTCAAAGCCCGAATTCATTGCGATGCGCGAAGAAATTCTAAACCTCATTCACTCCACGCACGCCGAGAGTATGCCGGTATGACCAAGCCTGTGCGTGGTTACCAAGCCCCTGGTGAGGGCCGTACCTTTGGTATTTCACTTGCAACCTCCATTGCTCTATTCGTAGGCTGGGACCTAATAACGCGTTTTGGCGTTTTGCCGCCCCTTATTCTTCCTTCGCCCACAGCCGTCTGGCAGGCCTTTATGGCTGGTGTGCGTGGGGAGTTGCAAGGTGGGGTCACCATCTTTGAACACTTTGCCTGGAGCGTGACACGGGTGTTCGGTGCCTTCTTCGCAGCCTGTCTTACGGCTGTTCCCATTGGCATTTTAATGGGCGTCTCGCGTATTGCTCGCGGTGTCTTTGACCCGCCCATTGAGTTTTATCGACCTCTTCCGCCCCTTGCCTACCTGCCACTGGTGATTATTTGGTTTGGCATTGACGAGGCTTCAAAGGTTATTCTTATCTACCTCGCCTGCTTTGCGCCCTTGGCGGTGGCAGCCCGTGCGGGCGTGCGGTCGGTCACCGTCGAGCAAATTAATGCGGCGCGCTCCTTAGGTGCCTCGCAGTTTCAGGTGGTCTGGCATGTCATTCTGCCCTCGGCCATGCCCGAGATTCTTACGGGCATGCGCATTGCCATTGGCTTTGGTTGGACAACCCTGGTGGCTGCCGAAATGGTTGCAGCCACGGCAGGTCTTGGTCAGATGGTGCTTAATGCCTCGAATTTTCTTCGTACCGATGTGGTCATTATGGGCATC
>JAURFZ010000065.1 GCA_030834045.1 Burkholderiales bacterium | reverse complement strand
TCTGACTCTCGAGGTTCAGCGCATCAGGCTTTTCTATTAGGCTCGAGTATTTTGCTGCTCCTTGCGGCTATGGGACTTTTTAATGTGGTGGTCTATCGGGTGCCCGAGATGTCACCCTCCCTATTCATTCTGGCCTGTTGCCTAGCTTTGCTTTACGGACGCAAACTTCCTGTTACTACGCCCCCTACTAAGGCCACCTAAATTTAGGTGTGGCTCACTCCACCCAATCTTTTTCAATCCAATGCGTAGGTTGAATGTAATGCCGCAAGGTTCGAGAAAAGCCTTTGAGGGTTCTCTGCCTAAAGGCCAGTTGCAGATGCTCTTTTGCAGCAAGCCTTGGGGTCTCCGCGTTCCAGCGGCCCTCAATGGCAAGTTCCTGTGTTAGGCCTCCGGGAAACATCACCACGTGCGCGCGCTTTGGCCGACGCGGCTGCATAAAGTAATTAAAGGGAAATACGGGCACGCAGTGAAGTCGGAAATGTGCAATCCATGACCTTGGGAAAAAACGCACTCCGCCTGGGGCGTTCTGAGTAACGTAGCGCTGCTCAAAGTGATACTGGTTTGCAATGGCCTGTGAGTTCGCCTGAAATTTCTTTTGAATAGGTTCAAGTTTGCCGACTGGAAAGCGAAAAATGCTGGTCTGGCCGAGCCGCTCAAAAGGTGTATTGGGGTTACGGGCAAGAATGACATCGTCCTCGTTGCCAAACTCGAAGAAAGGGTCCAGAGACCCAAGCACCATCATGTCGAGGTCCATGTACAAGACAGGGCCTTGAAGGTCGCCAAGCTCTGGGCCCCATAGGCGACTTTTGGGCCACTTCCCACGGGTTCCTATTGGCATCTCGATGCCTATTGGGGGCAGCTCGAGGCTGCGAACCTCAGGCCGAATGCCCATAGGGTTGTCGGTAAAACAAACGAAATCAAAGGGCGGGGTGATGTTACGCGACACCATGCCATAGAGCCGGTTGATGTAATTGGGTCCGTACCTGGTGCCCCAGTTAATACAAATAATCTGCTTTTTCATTGTTGACACGCATCATAGACCTTCAATACTTCCTGCGCCTCAGAGGCAATAGAGTGCTTCATCACGGCGCGGTCTTGCGCCTGGCCTGCCTTCTTTAAAAGCAATGCGGGCTCCTCTAAATAGGGGCGAAGTTTCTCAACCAGGTCAGCAAGGTTACCGGTTTGAAAAAGGCTGCCCACCTGCTCGTCCAACACTTCGGGCCAGATGCCTGCATGCGAGGCCACTACCGGGCAGCCACTGGCCATGGCCTCAAGCGGGGTCAGGCCAAAACCCTCGGAACGCGAGGCAGCCACCACCAACGATACGGTCTGATACCAGCCTCGAATGACCTCGGGCGTTAGATCGCCCAAAAACACAATACGATTCGTCAGGCCTGCCTTCTCAATATCGCCCTTTAAACCGTCAAGGTAGGCCTGGTCTTCTTCCTGACAAAGCCCAGAGATCACTGCCATGAATTCAGGGTGCTTGGGTAAGAGTTGAATAAGCGCATGAACGAAAAGGTCGGTGCCCTTCGAATAGCGAATACGCCCGAACTGGCCAACGGCATAGCTTGGCCAGATGCGGGCTGCGTGCGTGACGTGGCTCTTCTTTTCAACCTGGGGTTCGCTTTCACCAACCAGCCCACTGCGCTGAAGACGCTGCTCGCGGGGCTCCTTGGGCGGACAGAACCACTGGGTGTCCACCCCGTGATGAACCACAACGGTATGCCAATCAAGAAAGGACGCGGCCTTTGCAGACGTGGCAATAATGGCGTCGCTGCGGTTAATAATCCACCGAAGCACAGGCCCGTGGCGCTTAGGTGCTGCGGAGGTGAAGACCACCTTCCAGGGTTGGCGAAGCACCGATCGCAGAAATACACCAAGCAAAATTTCGACATCACGTCGGGCATGCCAGATGCGGTAAGGACCTTCACTGGGATGGCTCCACCCCCAGCGAAGCAAAGTGAAGAACGAAATCTCCCCACCCAGTTCAAGCCTGCCCGTATCAAATAGGTCCACCTGCCTCTGAGCCCGCAGATGCGGCATCAGCGCGCGAACGGTTGCCGAGACACCGGTGTAGCGTCGATGGATATTGGCAACAACAATGTCGGCTAGGGGTAAACTAGGCATTGCAGATTAACTTCTTAAGGTACAGACACTCATTATGGTCTCTTCCAGCACCCCATCCCGCGCTCTGACATGCGTCACTAGGCAAACGGCCGAGTCCGCTTTTAAGTTTCTCCGCAAGGCCCTTAAGTGCTCGGCGGTTGCGGGGGGGCTTGTGTTGGCCACCGGCGGCGTAATGGCCCAAAGCGGTTCGCAGTCCGAAGTTACGCTCTACACCGGCGCCAATGCTGCCCCTCATTCCAGTGTGAAATTCTCGGGTGCAGCTACAAGTTATGGCGTTGCTGACGGCAGTTACTCCACCGAGGGCTGGGAGACGAAATCGTTCGGTAATCCGGTTTACTGGGGCTTTCGTTACACCTACTGGCCAACAGCCAGCAGCCAATGGGGCTATGGGGTCGACATCAATCACAGCAAACTTTATGCAAAGCAAATGCCTCATGCCAACATTTCCCGGCTTGAGTTCTCAGACGGCATGAACACGCTTATGGCGAACCTCTACAGGCGTTATCCGGGTGTGCAGTCGCTTTGGGGCGGCGAGCCCTACTGGGGCGTGGGCTTGGGTATTTCATACCCGCACGTTGAAGTCACAAGTGCGACCAACCGAACCTTTGAATACCAGTACACCGGATTTGCGGCCCAGGCCATGGTGGGACTGCGCTACAGCATCAACGACAAATGGCTTGCCTTTGGCGAACTGCGCACCCAATACATTCCGATGGAAGCCGACCTCGATGGCGGCGGCAAGCTGGAAGTAGACTTTATTAACAACCACTTTAGCCTGGGTGTGAGTCGCCTGTTCTAAGGTCGGCAGGCGCTGGCCCCTCGGGCTCTTGGGCCTATGGAGCTTTAGACTTATAGGCTGCTGTCTTCCATAAGTGAATGAAATTCGCTCTTAGTACTTAACGCGCGTTGGGTGGGCCATACACTCGCCAGACCGCATGGCTCACGCCCTTCACGGTCTGGTTGTAACGCAGGGGAAACGTATAGGTGGCCTGTTCCACCCAGCCTTCGGGAGGTGGTTCAAATGCGCCTCGGCTAGGCGTTACTTGCAAAACCCACAGACCCGCCTCGACCTCCTTGCCTTGGAGGCTTACCTTCCAGTTGTGCGCCTTCGAGTAAAGAGCAAGGTTGCCCGCCACGAGGCCTTGAGGAGCAACAATACTCTGCACCCCGGGATGATCCTGCTTTAGGGCTTGAGCAAGTTCTTCGTAAGGGATGGCAAGCCGGCTAAGTTCGCCCGTCTGGGTACCAAGCACGGTTCGAAGCGGCATAAGCACCAACGCGAGCAGCATGAGAGTTATTGCGCTGGCTGTCCATGCGCGGCGAACGGCAGGGGGTAGTTCATTTTTAAAAGCCAACTGCGCAAAGGCCAGGGGAAGGATGACCAGAAAGGGCTGCATCCAGCGGTCTTTAAATTCGGTGGCGTCTGCAAAAACAATCATGGCAAGCAGGGCGGCAAGGAAGAGCAACAGGTAGGTTTTCCAGAAAAGGGGCAATGTTTGAGAAGCGCCTGGGTTAGCTTTGTAGCTAGGTACGTCTGCAGCGCTTGAGGCGGTCTCTTCGCGATACGTTTTAAGCCCTTGCGCAGTCGCAGACTCATTCGATGAAACAGGCCCTTCGGTTGTATCGCCCGCCCTTGCCTTACGCCCCAGCCAATGCCAGCCCAAGGCAAGTGTCGTGATTAATACCCAGAGCCCCGTGAAGCCACCAAGCGCCTGAAGCAGGCTAATTAGCGCGGTCCCGAACTTTGGTGATGACGTGACGCTCGCCGCCGCGGCCCCCTCCATTCCCAACTTCGATTGAATGGGTGCGACCACCTCGCTTAGGTTGTTAAGAAGCCAAAGCCCATGGGGAAGAACAACAATGAGGGCGACCATGACGATAAGGACAAACGGCCGCGGGGCGAGCCAGTGCCGCAGAGGCCCACCCGTAAATGCAATGGAGAAAATAAGAATAACGAGCCAAAGGCCTGCGCTGTACTTCGCGACAATAGCAGCGCCCACCAAGAGCCCGAGAAGTGCGGTCACTCCCCAGGGTGGGGCTGACACTTGTTGTTTAGCCTCAATTTTAGGGCTGCTCCTCATACTCTTTGCGTGCCAACTCAGGATGGCAAGCCAGGCAAGGGCCACGCAGGCCACGAGCAAAACGGTGTGGGTAAGGTCGCGTTGCGACTCCCATAAAAACTGAGGGAAAAGCGCCAGGGAAAGGCCAATGGCAAGGGCGTCTTTGGCCTTATAAAAAAGTCGTGCCATCCTGTACATCGCCCACCAGGTCAGCCAGAGCAATAAGGCCTTAAGCAGTGCAAGCCCGAACACGCCTGGCCCGGTGAAGGCAAACACCAAGGCTTGAAGCCAGGTGTAAAGGGGGGGTTGAAAGCCGTAACCTAATGAAAGCGCCTGCAGATGTAAAAGTTGCTCTGCTTCGTCAAGCTCAAGGCTGGGCGAAACAAGCACACGTGTAAGAAGGTGAATGCCGAAGTAAAGCGCAAGTCCAAGGGGTAGCCAGCGGTCGATCGCGTGCGACGTGGGCAAGCTAGACCCTTCTAATCACGAGCTAATAACAATTTCGCCCGCCACTTTGTCCACCATCACAGGAGTGTGCATAAAGCTAATGCTTGCCTCAACGCCGGGGGTTATCTGGTGCCGGAGGCGGGACTCGAACCCGCACACCATCTCTGGCGCCGGATTTTGAGTCCGGTGCGTCTACCAATTCCACCACTCCGGCCAAAAGTTTGGGGAACATCGAGGCCTAGTATAGCTCGAGCTCCCCAAACCGCCGAGGACGTCTTTTTAGTTAATTTCGTAGACAGCCAGGGTGCCACTGACCTCGTAACCCACCAAAAGCAAGGCTTTACCTGTCGGGCTGTTGGCAGCCGGAACAAACGCTAAACCCTCGGGTGAGATATCGCCGTTAGCCATGTCGGTGGTGTTTTGCAGCCACTGCACAAACACCGGAGCGGCCGGGTTGCTCAGGTCGTACATCAAGATGGCGCTGGTGCGTTCCAAGCCCACAAAAGCATAGGTCTTGCTGCCGATCTGGCCCACCACCACGCTTTCTGGCTCCGGGCCTTTATTATCCAAGCGACCAAGTACTTGTGATTTTCCTAGCAAAGCCGTGGGCAAGGTGGCGTAGGCCCGCTGCTCCAGATCAGAGCCTGAGTCAAACACCTGCGCGCCCGTGGTGGCGTTATAGATCGGGAACGAGCGGCCCAATTCGGCATCGGCTTGCAAGGCCGCAGCGTTGGGGAAGGCGGTGAAGTCCAAACTTTGCGCTGTGTCGACAGGCGTGCCGTTGGCAATGGCAATGATGGAGATGGTGCCCAAGGGGTCATTGGGTTTGTCTGCGGCCAGCACAACGTCTTCGTCGCCATCGATCTCAGCTTCGTTGGCCACAACCAGACGGCTGCCATCGACAAGCCAGTGAGTTTCGTTCTCAGCAATGTCATTGCGTATCTCCTTGTTCATTGAAGTTGTTATCTAAAATGACAAGGTTTTTGAATCTTCATGAAGCTACTATGACAGGCGATGATTCTTCAAAACATTACCCTGCGGCGCAACGACCAACTGGTCTTCCAAGATCTTAGCCTTCGGCTAACAGCGCATCGCACGGGCCTGGTGGGGCTGAATGGCTCGGGTAAGACCTCGCTGCTGCGGCTGCTTATGGGGCTGGAAGAGCCCGGGCAAGGCCGGCTTGAGAACACAAAGCCCGTGGGTCTGGTTTTTCAGTCACCCAACCAACAGATCCTATTTCCTACGGTCATGGAGGAGCTCTGCTTTGGGCAGCTTGAGTGCGGCAAGGAGCCTGAGCAGGTCGAAGCCAGGGCGAAGGCTCTCGTAAACGCGCATGGGGCTGGGCATCTGTTGAAGAGGAGCACCCATGAGTGCTCGGAAGGAGAGAAGCAGCTGGTTTGTATTCTTGCGGTGCTTATGGACGAGCCGCAGGTTTTACTTTTTGACGAGCCCTTTGCCAGTCTGGACGCACGAGCAACTCGGGCCATGATGCGCCTTATTGAAAAGCTCCCGCAACAGGTCGTTATGGCAAGCCACAACCTTGACCTCCTTGACGACTTTGACGAACTGATTTGGATGGATGGAGGACAGGTGAAAATGCAGGGGCCGGTGAGGCAGGTTCGGGAGGCTTTTGAGGCATTTGCAAATGGCTGACGTAATGAACGCGGCGACGAACCCAAGAATTACAAAAGCAATCTTTCGGGAATGCTAAGCCTCTACCTTAGCCAGCCCAGGCCGTCGTGGCTGCACCGAATGGCTGCGGGCTACAAGCTGTTGGCGCTTGCTGTTGCCTCGGTCTTGCTTCTTCCCATCACACAGGCCTGGCCTTTGGCCTTAGCACTTGGGCTTGGCATGCTTGGCCACATAAGCCTGGGGTTTGCAGGACGCAGGCGTTTATTGGCTTTACTGAAAGGGCTTTTGCCCATGCTGTTCTTTTTGGGGCTTGCCCAATGGTTCGCCCTGATTATTAGCCTAGGCTGGCCTGCGGGCATTACGCCGGGGCTTCAACAGGCCTTGCTTACGCTACTTCGAATTTTGTCGCTGGTGGTGCTGGCCGACATGGTCACCCTTTCAAGCACCACCCAAGAACTGCTTCGCGCCTTGCGGTTTTTTCTTAAGCCCCTGCAGTGGGTCGGGATCTCGGTAACAACACTCTCGCTTGCCATGGCCTTGGTTTTTCGATGGGTGGGTTTACTGAACGCCGAATGGCAGACAATACGAGAAGGTTTTATCTGTCGGGGATGCAGGCGGCCAAGGCTAAAATCTGCCACGCCGTTGCTAAGGCGTTCGCAGATGCTCTCGCAGACTATGGGGGATGCGCTTGCTGCAAGACTAAACAACGCAAGAAAGTAGCTTTACCTCCAACGAACTCGCCATAAACCATTGGCTGTCATCCGTCACCACTCGGCCATCACCCACCCGCCATGACCTACCAGTTATCTGACTTTGATTTTAAATTGCCTGAAGAACTTATTGCCCAAGCGCCTGCCGAGGTGCGCAGCCAAAGCAGGCTGCTTGATGTGCACGGCGAGCAAGACCTTCGCGACCGGCGGTTCACCGACCTGGTTGATCTTTTGAACCCACAAGACCTGCTGGTTTTTAACAACTCCAAGGTAATTGCTGCAAGGCTTTTTGCAAAGAAGCCCTCGGGTGGGCGAGTTGAAATTCTGGTGGAACGCATTGGGCCTGCGCCCAACCAGGCAAGCGCCCTGCTTCGCGTGAGCCGAAAGCCCGCCGCGGGAATGCGACTGCAATTGGAAAATCATGAAGACGTCACCTGCCTCGGCCGCGACCCCGCCCACGACGACCGGTTTCAGCTTGAATTCAGCCGCCCGGTACTTGATGTTCTAGATGA